>JAAWLS010000027.1 GCA_022798035.1 Lachnospiraceae bacterium
GGGGGACTTTTTCAGGAGGGTCTCCGTTATGGGGAAAGGACGAAAATGAGGAACCAATATGAGGCGCAGCATTTTCCGGGAAGCGCCAGTTCTTTTTTCTTTCCCAACATGGAATTTCCAGGTTCCATGACTGCGGCACAATTATAATTTATTTGGATTCAGGTGCTAGAAGAAATACACTTGAATGCTGCAGGCGGTTCCGGGAAATGCTGCATTTTAAAAATTTTATAAAAGCTGCCGGCAGCGTCTGTGCTGTCGAAAAAGGTCTTGCGGCATATCATCAGACTGCAAAACTGCCGTGAAGTTAATCTAAGAAAGGGACTGTTTCACAAAAGTAATGGCTGATGTAGATGCCGGGAGATGAAATTCCTGAAAAATATTATAGGAACAGGAACTATCCGGGTACAGACGTTTTGTTGAAAACACACAGATATTTTCGTTGAATACAGTCATCTGCTAAAAATACAAAAATGATTGCTTTGTTTCCAGGTTAATTTTATCGGATTTCCACATACTATGAAATATGATATAATAGAAACGGGAAAATACATTTATACAAGAAATGATTTTGAAATGTGTTTGACTTGAAAAGACCTTAAAATAACGGCGGAACAACTATCTGGAATTACGCTCTGCCGCGGCGGCTTCGATTCAGCAGAAATTACATTTGAAAAATGGGTATAATGAGTAAAAAATTTCTGCAAAATAGATATTATTTGTGATTGACTCCTTTCTGTCTGAACCAGATAAATCTCTCTTCGACAGTTATAACATACAAATATTGTCAAATGCAATCCCTTTTGCGAAATATTTAGAAAATTAATATTTTTTTTAGAAAATACGGGAGTGTACGACTTGACGAAATATAAGAATATGTAATATACTTTGAGTACTATAAGCGGGAAAACACAATGGAATTTCCTGGTTATAGCGCTTGATTTTGTTCATGCTGCATTAATAGAATGTGAAGCGAAAGTGCCTTGACATTCTGATTATTAACATATATTAAGTGAAAGGTCAGTAATCTAGTAGAAACAGATTTTATTTCCGCGAACAATGAGCCAGGAAGCTGCACTGGCGTGGATTGCTGATTGAACATAAGGGTTTCAATCAGTATGAATTCCTGAGGTAGCAGTTTAGGAGGAAGTGATTATATGAAGATTGAAAAAGTAAATGAGAATCAGATTCGTTGTACTCTTACCAGAGAGGATTTGGCGGATAGACATCTCAAGTTGAGTGAGTTAGCATACGGAACAGAGAATGCGAAATCGCTTTTTCGGGAAATGATGCAGCAGGCAGCCTATGAATGTGGATTTGAGGCAGAAGATATCCCATTAATGATAGAAGCGATTCCTCTGTCTGCTGATACAATTATATTGATTATCACAAAAGTGGAATATCCAGAAGAGCTGGACACCCGGTTTTCGCAGTTTGCACCAGGCGACCCGGAGGAGGATGTAAGAGAAGAATATTCCGGGGAGGAAAACGACAAGATTTCCGAGACAACAGGGGCAGACGATATTTTAGATTTGTTCCGCAGGCTGCAGGAACAGACCAGAGAGGCAAAGGCCGGCGGCAGCAATGAGTTTATTCCTCTGGGAGAGACAATCAGACGAGAGGAGCAGGAAGAAAAAGAGCCGCTGATTGTAGACATCACCAAACTTTTCGTATTTGATGAACTGGATGAGGTCAATCGTCTGGCGCGTGTACTGAAAGGATTTTACAATGGTTGCAATGTACTTTACAAGAATAAGCTGAACCGCAAATATTATCTGATTATCAGTAAGAGCCAGCACACACCGGAAGAGTTCAACAAGGTATGTAATATTTTAGCGGAATATGCGCATCAGGAAAAATATTCTTCTGCAATCAGGGCATATTTTGAAGAACATTATGAACTGATTTTAAAAGAAGATGCTTTGCAGATATTGAGCAAAATTTAAGAATGCCCCCTTGTGTTCATGCATAGGGGGTTTTTCTACATGGGAGGATGAAATGTCAGAGATGGACAGGGAAAGACCGGAAGAAGAGAGCCAAAAGGAGGAAGGGCGCACGGAGGAAGTGCCGGGTGCAGCGGCAGGAGAAAAAAGAGAGAGAAATCCCAGAAAAAGGCCAAGGCAGTCCGGGAGAAGAAGGAAGCGGGGAAGAAGGTCCAGAAGGAGAAAAATGACGCCGCCGCTGGCCGCCGCTCTTTTTATCACAATAGTGGTGCTGTTTGCTCTTCTGAGTATTGTGATTCGAAAGTACAGCCCCAGTAAGGAGCGGGCAGATTTAAACAGTTATTACAATGTACAAAGCGAAGAGGATTTGGCTGTTATCATGGACGGGAAGCGTCTGGAAGAAACGGCAAAATATTGGGATGGCTATGTGTACATGGACTATAAAACGGTGCAGAAGTACCTGAACCAACGATTTTATTGGGATTCGAATGAAAATATTCTGAGGTATACCACGAATTCCGACTTAATTTCTGTAAATGCAGGAGAGAAAAGCTATGCTGTAACCAAGAAAAATGAAAATGTGGACTACGTTATTGTCAAAGTAGACGGGGAGAATATGTATCTGGCCCTAGACTTTGTACAGAAATATACGAATATTGACTTCCAGGTTCACAGTGAGCCAGGGCGTGTAAAAATTACAGCGGCCTGGGGGGAAATACGCACCGCAAAAGCCAGAAAAGATACGGAGATTCGTGTCAAGGGCGGCATTAAGAGCCCCATTGTGGCAGACGTGGAAAAGGGAAGCAGAGTCACCGTACTGGAAAGCGGAGAGAACTGGAGCCGGGTCTGCACAGAGGATGGAATGGTAGGTTATCTGAAGAATAAGAGACTAGGAGAGATGAAAACAGAGACGATTTCCAGGGCATTTGAGGAGCCGGAATTTTCTCATCTTTTGAAGGAGGAACCTGTCAGTCTAGGATGGCATCAGGTAACAAATCAGGAAGGAAATGGAAGAATTTCCAATGTTCTCCAGTCTACCAAAGGAATCAATGTGATTTCGCCTACCTGGTTTTATCTGAATGACAATAACGGAAATATTTATTCTCTGGCCAGCAGGGATTATGTCAATTACTGCCACCAGAATAATGTAGAAGTGTGGGCGCTGGTCAGCAATCTGGAGAACCTGGATGTAGACACCACTTATGTGCTGACGCATTCTTCCACCAGAGATTACCTTACAAACCAGATTATAGCGGCGGCAATTGAGTATGATTTGGATGGTATCAATCTGGATTTTGAAGCGCTGAAAGGTGAAGTGGGAGACGCCTATATTCAGTTTATCCGAGAATTGTCATTGAAATGTGAGAACAATAATCTTGTCTTGTCGGTGGATAATTATGTGCCTTCTAGCTACACGGCGTTTTATAATCGAGCGGAACAGGCAGTATTTGCTGACTATGTGATTATTATGGCATACGATGAGCACAACAGTTCTTCCGAGGATATCGGCTCTGTGGCTTCCATCGGTTTTGTGAGAGAGGGCGTGGAGAATACTTTGAAAGAGGTACCTCCGGAGCAGACCATATTGGGAATGCCTTTTTACAGCAGAGTGTGGGAGTTGACGCCGAAGGATGGAGCAGGAGAGGACGTGGAATCTGTCTCAGAGGATTATCTTCCCTATACCTTTAAATGTGTGGAAGAGGGAATGCAGACAGTGGAGAACCGTTATACAGTCAATGGAGTGGAGGCCGTCTGGTCTGAAGAGGATGGGCAGTATACAGCGGAATATAAGAACGAAGGCAAGACATACAAAATGTGGATTGAGAATGAAGCCTCTCTGGAGGAGAAGCTTAAGGTCATGAAACAGCATAATCTGGCAGGGGCAGCTTACTGGAAATTAGGGTTTGAGCGGGCTTCCGCCTGGGACACTATCATAAAATATGTAAATTAGAGCGGCAGGGGCGGATGCGTTTTGCAGAGCCGGCCCGCCGCAGGCGGAGAGGCTGTTGCAAATGCGATGGTTTTGCAAGATACCGTTACAGCAGTAATAATATCTGTACATTATCTTGTAGAACATGCTGTTTTGCAGCAGTCTCTTTTTAGAGCAGGAAAATATTTGCCTGTTTTTCTATTCGCTACATTTTGATGTCCAGTCATTACATTTCTCCTAAGTTTTGGGAAAGAATACCGATAACATAATTGTATGAGGTGGAAACATTGAATATAGCAATCTGTGATGATGAAAAATATGTGCGTATCTACATACGCAAGTTGATTGAAAAGCAGGAAAAAGATTGTCAGATTTTCGAATTTTCATCAGGAGAAGCGCTGCTGAAGTTTCAAAAAGAAGGAAAAGAAACTTTTGACATGCTTTTCCTGGATATTTCCATACAGGATGAAAATGGAATAGATGTGGCCAAACAGTTCAGAGAGGAGCAGGGAAGGTCTGGGTGGGGAAATCTGCCTCTTTTGATTTTCGTGACAGGTTATCCGGAATATATGCCGGAAGCCTTTTCCGTGAATGCTTTTCAATTTTTGGTAAAGCCGGTAAAAGAGGAAGAATTTGAACGTGTTTTTACACAGGCTTCCAGAGAATGCCGCAGCTTTCTGGCGAAGCAGAGGACATCCTCAAAAGAACTGTTGATTCGGAGCGGAAAGAGCACTAGGAAAATACAGGAACATGAGATTTACTATGTGGAGAGCAGCAGCCGGAAAGTGATTTTGTGTCTTGCAGATGAAAAAATTTCCTATTACGACAAAATGAGTGTGTTGGAGGAGAAACTACGGGAACATTTTTTTCGGGTGCACAAAGGATATCTCATCAATATGAGGCATGTGGAGCGCTACAGCCGGACAGAGGTGAAAATGAGAAATGGTGACAGTGTGCTTATCTCTAAATACAAATATCAGGATTTTGTGAAAGCATATCTATCTTATATCAGATGTGAGATGCAGCCAGCAGCGGCCAGCAGCAGATAGATACCAGAGACTTTTTAGATTTGGAGGAAAAATAGTTGAGCAGGTCAGAATATGAGCTGGCGGTTTATTTGTTTGGAATCTGTCATGGGGCGCTTCAGATAATATGCTTTTTGATGACATGGAATATTTTTTTCTCAGACAAAATTTTGAAGCCCTGGCATTACCAAAACCTGAGAAAAGAGAAAGGCAGAAGCCTTGCAGTATTTATTTTAGCGGGATGGAACCTTTTTGCTAGTGGATGGCCGGGAATTCCTTCTGGAGTTCGGTATCTTGTGTCAGCTTTGGGCATTCTGGGTTATATGCTGATTAAGCGGAAAGAGGATTTGGAAAAGACTGCCTTTGTATTGCTGCTGTTTTATAATTTTCACGGATTGGGTTTTCTGATTTCCAACAGTATTTTTCAGTATGTGGAAGAGTGGCTGATGAACGGCCTGAATGCGGAATCACAGAATTACCTTTCTCAGGTGTATCTGAGAATTACCATCAATCAATGGTTGCTGCTGGTCTGTTATGGACTGATGTTTCTTCTCATGATAAAAATTTTGAAAAAAATCGTAGAAAAGCCCTTTCATATGAATTGGCAGGATGTTCTGTTTTTATCTGTTCTCAATGCAGCAGGCGGAATGTTTGCCAGAATTGTGATGGAACTCTCTTTCGTTAAGATGGAACAGGAAGTATTCATGCTGTTTGACGAGAGACGGGAGATGATATGGAAGATTCCGGCAATTGCAGTGTTTATTTATGTGGGAGAAATCTCTGCTATTTATATTTATCAGCGGTATATGGCACTTCTGTTAGAGAGACAGAAACATTTTGTGGAAGGGCAGCAGACGAAAGCACTTCACAGAAGGCTGGAGGAAGCAGAGAATTTTTATGGCAGTGTCCGGAAAGTAAGGCATGAGATGCGCAATCACATGATAAACATCAAGGGTCTGGCTGCCGGGGAGAATTATGAGGAATTAGAGCATTATATTGAGAGATTGGATGAGACTATACAGACGTTAGATTACAAATTTGTGACGGGGAATCCGGTGACGGATGTGGTAATCAATGACAAATACCAAAGAGCAGCGAAAGCGGGAATTGATTTTCAGGTGAATTTTCACTATGTGCAGGACAATGGGATACCTGTATTCGACTTGGGAATCCTGCTGAGCAATCTTTTGGACAATGCCATTGAGGCGTGTGGGAAATTGGAAGGGGAGCGGCGGTATATTGTGCTCACCCTGAAACAAAAGCCTCCCTTTTGGCTGCTTGAAGTGGAGAATAATTTTCTGGCTGCAGAAGGGTTTCCAGGAGAAGGAATTGGACTGAAAAACGTGAGGGAAATAGCGGAACGTTACCTGGGAGGCATGGATATCAGGATAAAAGAGAATATATTTCAGATTATAGTTATGCTGCAGCAGAAAGAGGAATAGAAGGAGGAAGAAGAATATGAGAGTTACGGACCAGATTTTAAACGCAACAGCAAGACGGGCAGGGGTTCCTATCAATATGCCGCTGACAGATTACCTCAACAAAAGTTACGGGAACAGCCTTCTGGAAGCCTTGGGGAAAAAGAATGAGGTGGTAGACACAGGGAAAAAGAAAAGTTATGAGAAGCTGGAAAAGACGGCGGAACAGTTGTCTCAGGCTGCAGAAGCATTTTTGGCAGAGGGACAGGATTCTATGTTCGCAAAGGCGAAAGAGAGCGGAGACAAGGAGGAAATCTACAGCCATGTAGAAAAGATGCTGGAACAGTATAACAATACAATGAAAGCATTGAAATCAACGGCAACACCCTTAAATCAATACTACCGTCAGAAACTGCAGGAGGCTGCCGGAGCGAACAGGGAGGCTTTGAAAAATGCAGGAATTACCATAGACCAGGCTGGCGTCATGAAAGTAGATAAGACAAAACTGCAGGAGGCGGATTTGGAAAGTCTGGAGAATTTGTTCGGCGCATCAGGAGATTTTTCGAGAAAAATGTCTTACCTGGGAGAACGGATTGCGGACAATGCAGGAGAAAATGCTAAAAGCTATTCCAGCCAATATAATGCACAGGGCAGTAATTTCTATGGATTTTATGCCAATAAATATGATTTTTGGGGATAAGGGAATATTCATGTAACTATGGACATTTTCCAGGTTGTCCGCAGGAATAAATTTGATAAGAAAAAGCAGGCTGCCTTTGTGCCTCACAAAGCAGTCTGCTTCTTCTTATCGGTTCACTTATGGTTTGAGTTTTACTATCCGTTCATTTATAGTTTGAATCAGCAGTTCAGTCCGCATCTGAACTGCTATTTGTTTTTGAGAAAGTCCAGAGATACTCGGGAACCAGTGGCGCCTTTTTGCCCCTGGTATTTTCCGGAATAAGGATGCAGGGCAGAATGTTCCATTTTGGCCAGCACAAGCTGTCCGATTCTGTGGCCGGACTGCAGCTCGATGGCACATCGGTTGGCATTAAAGAGTTCAAGGGTGATTTCTCCCTCAAATCCAGGGTCGACCCAGCCGGCATTTTGAATAAAGAGGCCCAGCCGGCCCAGAGAACTGCGGCCTTCCACGAAGGCAGTCAGGTTGTCCGGCAGAAGGATATATTCCATGGTGGTTGCCAGCACAAATTGACCAGGCAGCAGCAGGTATTTCTCTGTTGTGATAGTCTTGTATTTAATTTCTTCATTTAATCGAATGATTCCATTAGAAGTATCATCAATAATACAAAAAGTGTTGCCCAGACGAATGTCCACGCTGGCGGGCTGAATCTGGGACTGTTCCAGAGGCTCTATGTTCAGAACTCCTTCTCTCATAAACTGGCAGATTTCTCCATCGGACAGAATCATAATATTTCCTCCTGACTACGATTTTTGACTTTCCCTATTATAGCAGTTTTGCGGGGGAATCGCAAGAATAGTTTCCCTGGCTTTCTCATAGTTTGTTAGTAAAAGAACTGCCGTTTTTGGCTCGTATATACGGCGGACAAAAAATGGCGGCAGAGTGAGACAGGAGAAGTCTATGAAATCTATGAAAAAAAGAATAGAAGTGATGATGGCGGTATTGCTGCTGGCAGGGGCCTGCCTGTTTGCCAAAGAAGGAACCCGGATGGCGGAGAGCCTGAAAGCAGAAAAGGGCGAAGTGTGTATTGTGATTGATGCGGGGCAGGGCGGCGGTAATCAGCGAAAAATGTTAGAAATATCTTTGCGGATGGCGCAGGCTGAACAGATAGTTTTCACTGATACAGCGGCAATTTTTTATTTATAGAAAGAAATTTTTGTGCTATGATATACGGGAAATTTGATAGCGGGAAGCTGTAGTTTGCGGAGAGAAAATTACTGTTGCAGTCCGCATGCGCGGTGAATGTGTAAAGTGAAAGTATAAAACGGCCACGGTTTTATTTCATTGTCTTTCCAAAAAAGTCTCAGTTCTATTGAACAGAGGAATTTCATAGGCTGTTGTAAACAAGCAGGGAGCATGCCTGTGAAGGAGGGACGTCTGATTGAGTCATGTGACATTTCAGGTGGCGGAGTACATTCGATTGTCCAGGGAGGACGGCGACAAGGCGGAAAGTGACAGTATTGGAAATCAGAGAAAACTGATAGGGGAATATTTACGGGAGAAAGAGGGATTTGTGCTTTACGATATTTATATTGACGATGGTTTTACTGGTACAAATTTTAACCGCCCGTCTTTTCAGAGGATGATTGAGGACATAGAGACAGGGAAGGTCAACTGTGTGATTGTAAAAGATTTATCCCGGTTCGGACGTGATTACATTGATACCGGAAAATATTTAGAGCGTTATTTTCCAGAGCATGGCGTGCGTTTTATTTCCATCACGGATTCTATTGACAGCTTTCAGCAGGCTTACGATATGCTGCTGCCTATAAAAAATATTTTTAATGAGCAGTATGCCAGAGATATTTCCAGAAAGGTACACGCTTCCATGGAAACGAAGCAGAGAGCGGGGGAATTTATCGGCTCTTTTGCCTCCTATGGATATCGGAAATCTCCGACAGACAAAAATAAATTGATACTCGACCTTTATGCCGCCGGAGTGGTCCGCAGGATTTTCAAGTTATACCTGGAGGGATATGGGAAAATTCGGATTGCTGCCATCCTGAATGAAGAGGGAATTGTGTGTCCCTCGGAATATAAGAAAATAAACGGGGAAAATTACAAAAACGGCAATCGGTTGAATTCCACTTCCTACTGGACTTACTCCACCATAAACCGTATTCTTCGAAATGAGCTGTACATTGGCAATATGGTGCAGGGCAGAAAGAGGCAGAGTATGCGGGGAAAGCCCAAGGTCAAGGCCCAGGAGGAATGGATTGTGGTGGAGGGCACTCACGAGCCGGTGATTGATAAGGAGACGTGGAATAAGACCCAGGATTTACTGAAACGCAGGACGAGGACTTTGGATTTGAATCGTAATCAAAGCATTTTTGCAGGTTTTTTGAAATGTGCAGACTGTGGTCGTTCTCTGGTAAAGAAATCCGGAAAAGAAACTGTCCGTTACTACTGCGGGACTTATGTGCGTTCCGGCAGACAGTATTGCACGCCTCACGCCATTTCTCATGAGGCTTTGGAGCAAGTCATCTTGGAAGATTTGGAAAAAATTCTGGAGGGAGCAGACAAAATAAAAATAGCAGATGCGGTGAAGCAGAGCTGCCAGACATTCATAGAAGAAGGGAGCTCTGAAGAGGAGAGACGGCGGTGGAATCTGGAACTTATAAAAGTACGGAAATTGAAAAAAATGGTCTATGAAGATTACCGCGGCGGGCTGCTCTCTCAGGAGGAGTTCCGCATTTATCAGCAGGACTACCGGGAGAAAGAAAACCTTTTAACCAGGCAGATAGAGAGTGTGGAAAAACTTCAGGAAAAACACGGACGGAAGATAAAGGAATACCCATGGATGAGACACCTGCTGGAGACTGGGACATTCAAAGAGCTGGACAGGAATATTGTGACAGAGATGATACAGGAAATAAAAGTGTACGAAGGAAACAGAATCAAGATTGCGTATCAATTTGAAAAAGAGAGATAGAGTATGGAAGAACACAGAGTGAGAATCCGGGATATTGCAGAAGAACTGGGCTTAAGCACGGCAACCGTGTCAAATGTGCTGCACGGAAAGACAAAAAAAGTGTCGGATGAGACAGCAAAACGTGTGCAGGCCCTGCTGGAAGAACGCCAGTACATACCAAGCATGGCCGGTATTCTTCTGGCGCAGAATGCTTCAAAGATGATAGGGGTTGTAATCAACAATCATGAAAAATATGAAGGCCGCACGCTGGAGGACGCTTTTGTGGCGTCCTCTCTCAACTTTCTGTCTTATGAGATAGAAAAACAGGGCTGCTTTATGATGGTGAAGCAGACGAAAGAGCCGGAGGAAATCATTGCTTTTGCTTCCATGTGGAATATGGACGGTCTGGTTGTGATTGGATTTTGTGCCCAGGATTACATGTATCTGAGAAATCACATGCGGATTCCGTTTGTGGTGTATGACGGGTTCTGTGAAAATCTGGAACGCATTTTCAACATAACCATTGACAATTATGACGGGGGATTTCAGGTAGGAAATTTTTTTAAAAAGAGCGGACATAAGCGCGCCTTATGCATTTCAGATAATGATATCTGTATGGACAAAGAGAGATATGATGGATTCTGTGATGGATTTGGAAAAGAGAATGCGGAATTTATGATGATTCCCATGACAAAAGAAAAGAGATGGAAATATTATCTGGAAAAGAAAGATGTATTTCAAAATGTGTCGGCAGTGTTTGCTGTTTCTGATTATTATGCTGCCTGTGACACTGGTGGAACGGGAGAGCACCAGAAAAATATCAGAATGAAAAAGGATGATTTTTCTAAAAAGAAGGCTGTGTTTGTGCATGATTCACAAATACAGCCTTTTGATTTCGCAGTTTGTGAATGTGCTGATAATGGCAGGCCTGATGCTGCGGCATGGGGAATGTTTGAGAAAGTGCCGGAATTTCCAGGAAACGGCCTCAAAATTTAACTGGAAGCAGTATTTCAACATATTGTTTCCTATTTTGGCATGTGAATTTATGTGGAGTTTGGGAGAAAATGTGTACGCAGTGATTTACGGCCGTGTTGGAACAGAGGCCAGCGCGGCAATGACGCTGACAAATCCGGTGCAGGGGCTTATGATTGGCACGTGGCTGTTTGGGGTGCCCCTTGGACTGGCGGCCGCATTTGTCCTGCATTTATCCATTCCCTATGTCTACTTCCTGCTTTCATTAGAAGAATGCGTTCGATTTGGGATTTCTGTGGTGGTATTTCGCAGAAGGAAGTGGATGCAGAAGCTGGGACAGTGAGTGTATGTCTGCTGAATTTTCCGAATTTCATATACCGCAATAAATATATCTGCATATATTTGTATAATGTTTAATGGTTTTTTATGGACAAATATGGAGAAACAGCGCGCCGTATGATGATAGTATCTGCGCGGATAATACCCGCCTCATGGAGGCGACGACCCCGGCAAAATCGGGATTAACAAGGCAAAGGAAAAGGATATCAATTTAAAAATTGCGAAAGAAGTACAGAAGCTGCTGGAGGGAGAGGGAATTAAAGTTGTCATGACCCGTACAGATGACGCAGGTCTGTATCAGCAGTCCTCCAAAAACAAGAAAGTGGAGGATATGCGCAAACGGTGTGAAATTATAACGGAGGCGGAGCCTGTCTTTACCGTCAGCATTCACCAGAACAGCTATCCGGAAGAATCTGTGGCGGGGGCTCAGGTATTTTATTATGGACAGTCTCAGGAGGGAAAGAAGCTGGCGGAGACTTTGCAGAAAACTTTGGTGAAACAGTTAGACCCTGAAAATCACAGACAGGCAAAGGCAAATGAGAGTTACTACCTGCTGAAAAAGACGCCAAGTCCCACGGTTATTGTGGAGTGCGGGTTTCTAAGTAATTATGAGGAGGCAGAGCTTTTGACCACAGAGGAATATCAGAAGAAAGTGGCGGAGGCAGTGAAGTCGGGAATTCTGGAATGTCTCCATCCTGGAAAGAACAATCAGGATAAAGAGAGTGAGAAAAAAGATGCGAAAAAAACTCCGTAGGACAGTACAGGAAATGCAGTTTGTGCCAAAGACAGGTCTTTCCAGGAAGTGCCGTAAGGAAACAGCTACCCCAATATGTAGTGGTTGCGAAGACTGCCTGATTATGGGATAATGTACACGAAAGCATTGGGCCATGGGGCTGTGATAACAGCCCGTGCAGCTGTCTGCAGAGAACAGAAGCCGCAGAATCAGACACAGGGTGAAAGTCTGTGAGGGAGAAAGACGGAGACTTTCAGGCGTGTAAGGTCAGTGCAGAGATATAAACAAGGTAAGAGCCGTGAGCGAGGGAAACATCATGGAAACAGTAATCGTGGAAATTACGGATAATGATAAACAGAGAGAAGAAAAGTTAAAAGCAGCCGGCAGGGTAATCCGCCAGGGCGGGCTAGTGGCCTTTCCTACAGAAACAGTGTACGGCTTAGGAGCGGACGCACTGAATCCGCAGGCTTCCCGCAGGATTTATGAGGCGAAGGGAAGGCCTTCTGACAATCCATTAATTGTACATATTTGTGATAAAAAAGATTTGGAAAAAATTACGAAACATGTGCCGGAACGTGCAAAAAAGCTGGCGGATAAATTTTGGCCGGGACCTCTGACTATGATTTTTGAAAAAAATGACAGGGTGCCTTTGGAGACTACGGGAGGACTGGAGACTGTGGCAGTGCGTATGCCGGACCATGCGGCGGCATTGGGGCTGATAAAGGCAGGCGGCGGATTTATTGCGGCACCCAGCGCCAACACTTCCGGCAAACCGAGCCCGACTCAGGCAGAGCATGTGGTTCTGGACATGGATGGACGGATTCCAATGATTCTGGACGGCGGCTCTGTGGGAATTGGAATTGAATCTACCATTGTGGATTTTTCAGGGGACTGCCCTATGATACTGCGTCCGGGCTGCATTACGAAAAGTATGATACAGGAGGTGATAGGAGAGGTTAAAATGGACGAAGGGCTTAAAGATGAAAACCCTAAGAAGCCTCCCAAAGCTCCCGGTATGAAATACAGACATTATGCGCCCAAAGCGAAAATGATTTTGGTGGATGGAAGTCAGGAAAAAGTACAGGCCAAAATCAACAGTCTGGCAAAAGAGGCAGTAAAATCCGGCAGAGGCGTGGGAATCATCGGAACAGATGAGAGCTGCCGGAATTACCCGCTTGGAATTGTCAAAAGTATTGGGACAAGGGCAGATGAAGATACCATAGCCCGGCATTTGTACGGAATTCTGCGGGAATTTGACGAGCAGGATGTAGAAATTATATACTCAGAAAGTTTCCCTTCTCATGGAATTGGACAAGCTATTATGAACCGCATGCTGAAAGCAGCGGGACATCAGATAATAAAAGTGTAAAGAGAGAAACTGGAAAGGCAGCGGATATGAAAAAATACGACAAAATTATTTTTGTGTGTGACAGCGGGACGACGCGTGCGCCTATGGCAGAGGCGATTATGAAAGAATACACCATAAAATATCCAGTGGAAATAGAGAGCAGAGGCCTGGTGGTTCTTTTTCCGGAGCCTTTAAACCAGAAGGCAGAGGCCGTGCTGATTAGCAATGGAATCAGTGCAGAAAACCAGATGTCAAGGCAGTTTGCCGTGGAGGATTTAGCGCTGGAAAATTTGATTATCACTATGGAGAGCGGTCAGAAGCAGAAAATAATGGAAGAGTATAAAGACGCAGTTCAGGCAGATGTGGAAGTACTTACAGAGCTGACAGGGGATGAGTTGGAAATTATCAATCCTTACGGCGGCTCTCTGCAGTCTTACGGATTGTGCTATGAGACGTTGAATAAGACTATCCGCAAATTAGTCAATCTTATAAATGAGAAATGACATTAACAGAGCGGAAATTCACTCATGACTGAACTGTTGCGAAAAATCACAGGAAGGAATGGACATTTGAGGATAAAATAGATATAATAGTTTTGTGTGGTAAAAAATTGTAATGGAGATTCTGAAAAATGGTATTGGGGCAGGAGCGGAGGTGTACAGATGAAATACAAAAGAAGCGTATATCGTTCGCTGACCTTGATTACACAATTTGGAATTAACATGCTGGTGCCGATTTTTTTATGTACCATGGCAG
>JAAWLS010000028.1 GCA_022798035.1 Lachnospiraceae bacterium
GCGGAGATGATATTTATTGCTATGCAATACCGCCCGCGCGCGAAGAATGCGTGCAGCGCATTCTTTTTTATACCAAATAAGAATACCACATTCTGGATAAAAATCCAAAGGGAGAGAAATCAAAGAAATAAGTCTTGTGCTGTTGTGGGGGCGAAACAGAAATAAGTCTTGTGCTGTTATGGGGCGAAACAGAAATAAAGGCCACAGTATCTGTGAAATATGATAAAATGAGAAAGTGAAACATAAAATTTGGATGAGAAGGGATAGAAAATGTTACCAACCATAGAAGAAGCGAAAAGAGAGTTAGAAACAGCGGGAAAATTAAATCCAGGACCTTGGGTACAGCATTCCCTGAATGTGGGCAGGGCGGCAAGAAATATTGCAGAGAAAGTGCCGGCCTTAGACTCGGAGAAATCATATATCCTTGGGATTTTGCATGATATCGGCAGGCGGGTTGGGATTGTAAATATTCCAAAACACGTATATGAAGGGTATCTGTACTGCAGTGCGAAAGGATGGGAGGAAGCAGCAAAAATCTGCATGACCCATTCTTATGTGCGCATGCAGGAAGAATTTGATTTTGAGCCCTCCACAGTGGAAGAGAGAGAAATCAAAAAATATATTATGAACTGTGAGGCGGATGATTATGACAGGCTGATTCAGCTGTGTGATGCGCTGGCCGCGGATTATGGGTTTGTGATTATTGAAAAGCGGTTTGTGGATGTGACAAGAAGGTACGGAATTATGGAGGATTATATTAAAGGCTGGGACAAGACATTTGAGATAAAAGAGACTTTTGAAAAAGAGATGGGATGCTCCATTTACGATGTTCTGCCTGATATTGGCAGGACAACCTTATTGTCACCGCCGCCGTGGAAGGGAGCAGTGAAGTAAACCGGCCTTTGTGAAGAAAAGAAATAGGTACAGACTGTGATGGGAAGTCAGGGAAGGGATAAAATGAAGAAAAATATTTTGGAATTTGAATGTGTGGGAATGAGAGATGGAGAGAAATTTCCAGTAGAACATACAGGACGGGGAAGGGATGTTTCCCCGGAATTTCTGCTGAAAAATTTGTCCTCTCAAGCGGTAACCCTTGTCATTACACTGGAAGATTTGAGCCATTTAATTCCAGGATTTACCCACTGGGTGATTTGGAATATTCCTGCGTCAGACAGAATTGCAGGAGCCATCCCGCCTGGGAAAACAGTGCCGTCGTTAGAAAATACGGTGCAGGGAATCGGATATGGGGTGCATCGCTATGCAGGGCCAAAGCCGCCCAAGGGAAAAACTCATAAATATTGTTTTACTATCTATGCCTTGGACTGCAGAATTGATGTGAAGGCATGTTCTGCAAAGCGGAAAGTTTTGAGTGTGGCAAAGGAACATGTGATTCAGCAGGGAAGAATTTACGGGTATTTTGAGTAAAAACAATATACACGGCTCTTTCAATTTGACGCTGTAAAATTTTCAAGGTATAATAAATAAAAACAAATATTCGAAAGTGCCGATAAAGATAGAAGGTATCTTTTGACACTGATACCAACTATACAATGGAGGAGTAAATGAGATGAGAAAAAGAAAATTATGGAAGCAAGTGGTATCATTGGCAGTGAGTGCAGTCTTGCTGATTTCTGCACCGACAGTGTCTGCCGCTGAGGGAGGACAGAATCCTCAGACCGAAGAGGCGGATGCAAATGGATTTGTAATTGAAAATAACGGGGTAAAAAAATATACAGGAAATGCCGCAGAAGTGGTGATACCAGAAGGCGTAACCCATATAAAATACGGCGCTTTTTCCGGATGCAGCAGCATGACAAGTTTAAGTATACCAGAAGGGGTTATAAAAATTGAGGGAGAGGCTTTTTCCGGATGCAGTAGTTTAAAAAGTATAAATATACCAAGTAGTATGCAGGAGCTTACAGGCGCTTCTCTGAGTGGATGTGTCAATTTGTCAGAAATAAATGTAGCGGAATGGAATAAATTTTATACAGGTGAAAATGGGTGTTTATATAACAAAGAGAAAACAGAACTAATAGCTTGGCCTGCAGCAAAAGGAGAAGTAGTAGTGCCGGAAGGAGTGACTGGCATCAAGGAATATACATTTTACAAGAATGATATTTTAAGCGGCATAAATATACCAAAAGAAGTGACAAATATTGGGAGAGAGGCTTTTTCTGACTGTAGCAGTCTGAGAAATATAACTATGGCGGAAGGATTATTAAGTATCGGAGACTCAGCTTTTAAAGGATGTATCAGTTTAAATAGTATAAATTTACCGGAAAGTGTAATGAACATCAGCAGGTATGCGTTTTATGATTGTGGAAGCCTGAGAACTGTAAACATACCAAAAAGAGTGACAAGTATTGAAGACTATACATTTTATAACTGTAACAATTTGAAAGACATAACCATACCAGAAGGTGTAACGAGTATCGGCGAGCATGCGTTTTATGATTGTGGTGGTCTAACAACCGTAAACCTGCCAGAAGGAGTAACAAGTATCGGAGACTGGGCATTTAGTGATTGTAAAAATTTAAGCAGTATAAAGATACCGGAAAGTCTAAAGAGTATCGGTGATTGCGCATTTTCGAGTTGCAGCAGTTTAAAGAACATATATCTGCCGGAAGGATTGACACAGATAGAGTCTAATGCTTTTAATAGCAGCGGGCTGGAAAACATAACAATACCAGGGAGTTTGGAAAATATCGATGCTTGGGTTTTTGCTTTCTGCAGCTTAGAAAGTGTAAATATATCGAAAGGGGCAACAAGCATTGGAAATTGTGCATTCATAGGCTGTAGCCGCTTAACAAGTGTGAATATACCAGAGAGTGTGATAAGGATTGAAAAATCCGCATTTCAATATTGCGACAGTTTACCCAGCATAACGATACCAGAAAATGTGATAAATATTGGAGAAGAGGTTTTTTCCGGATGCAGCAGCTTATCAGAAATCAATGTATCAGAGAGCAATGAGTTTTATGCAAGTGAAGACGGGTGTCTGTATAATAAGGAGAAGACGGAACTTGTTTTCTGTCCGGGAGCCAAAGAAGAAATAACGATATCGGGAACCATGACAGAGATAAGAAGCGATGCCTTTTCTAATTGTTGGAATCTAAAAACCATAAAGATATCGGAGGGAGTAACAAATATTGATAATAATATGTTTGCCAGCTGCCGAAATCTGAGCAGTATAAGCATACCAGGAAGTGTGACGAATATTGGAAAACAGGCATTTGACAATTGCAGTAATCTCAAAATTTATGGAAAAGAAGGTTCCTATGCCCAGACTTATGCCCAGGAAAAAGGGCTCTCATTTACCATAGGAGAGATACCAGAGCACACGCCAGGGCCAGAACCCACACCAGAACCGGAACCAGAGCCTGTGCCGCAGCCTGTACGAAAGAGATTCCTCTCTTTTTGTGATGTCAGGTTGAACACGACATCTTATACTTACGATGGAAAAGCCAAAACACCTGCCGTTACTGTAAAAGATGGATATCAGACACTTACAAAAGATACGGATTATACAGTTTCCTATCAGAATAATGTCAATGTGGGAACTGCCACAGTGATTGTTACTGGAATAGGAAATTATACTGAGACGGTGACAGTGGATTTTACCATCGAAAAAGCAGAAGTAAGGCAGAAAGAAATTTCCAAATGCAAAATTACCCTCAGTACAACATCTTATACTTATGATGGAAAAATTAAGAAGCCTGCTGTTACCGTAAAAGATGGGAAAACCACTCTGAAATTGGGGACGGATTATACCGTAAGCTATAAAAACAACAAAAATGCAGGGAAAGCTCAGGTAACCATTACGGGAAAAGGAAAATACAAAGGAAATGTGAAGAAGAACTTTACCATTGCAGTCAAGAAGAACAGTTCTTATGTTATCAGCAGTTATAAATACAGAGTGACCGGCGGCAGTACTGTATCAATTATGGGGGTAAAGAATAACAAAATAACCAAAGTAAAAGTTCCGAAAACAGTAAAAATCGGCGGAAAGACTTTTCAGGTAACTGCCATTGCCAATGGCGCTTTTAAGAAGAATAAAAACATAACGAGTGCTGAAATTGGAGACAACGTAAAAACTATCGGCACGTCCGCCTTTGAGGACTGCAGAAAGCTCAGTAAAGTGATTGTTGGAAAAGGAACCCTGGAGATTGGAAAAAATACCTTCAGAAATTGTAAGAAATTGAGAAATATAACCATAAAATCTGCAAAATTGAAGAAAGTGGGAACAAATGCCCTGAAGGGAATCAAATCCAACGCAAAAATAAAAGTTCCCTCGAAAAAATGGAATGCATACAAAAAACTGTTCAAAAACAAAGGACAGGGAAAAAAGGTAAAGATTGTGAAATAGAATAACATTTATCAAATATATGGGAGAATGCCTGGAAAATAAGACAGTGCGTTCTCCCATAAAATTTTGTATTTTAGCATAGGGGTTATTTTCATATGGAAACTTTTTTATCTTATAGGAAATTCCTCCGGATTTCCTATAAGACAAAAATAATATGCGCACTCGCACAAGAAGAAAATATTGCTTCGCAATTGTGCGAGTGCGCGTCAAAGTGTGCAATCCCCTCAAGATTGAGGGGTAGGGGAGTTGATGTGGGCTTGCCCACTTTGTTCTCCCAAAATCCAAAGAATGGAAAAGAAAATTTCTATAAAATTTCTAAAAATTTTTTTAAGAAAAAGGTAAAAAAATATCGAAAAAGTATGTACTATGGGAAATGAAATGTGCTATAATCAAAATTGTTGGTTTATGCCTTGAGCAGGACATAAAACATCAAAATTTCCTATATGATTTAGGAAAGGTATATTAAGATAAGCTGTTGTTTGTTTTGAAAAACAGGCGGCAGTATAAAAATATTTATTAAGAAAGTGGGGCACGAAAAATGGGTTTAATGACATTTAAGGGCGGCGTTCATCCGCACGATGGAAAAGAATTTTCCAAGGATAAGCCAATACGTGAATTATTACCCAAAGGTGAGCTGGTATTTCCAGTTTCCCAGCATATCGGAGCGCCGGCAAGTCCTGTAGTTGCGGTGGGAGATACCGTACTGCGTGGGCAGAAGATTGCAGAAGCCGGCGGTTTTGTATCTGCACCGGTGTATTCTTCCGTATCTGGTACGGTGAAGGCCATCCAGCCGCGCAGAGGAGCGGTAGGAGACATGGTGAACTCCATTATCATTGAAAATGATGGAGAGATGAAAGAGGTGGAATACACTTCTGTGGAAGATGTGACTTCTCTTTCCAAAGAGGAAATCATCGGCAAAGTAAAAGAGGCAGGCGTTGTGGGAATGGGCGGTGCCGGTTTCCCGACACATGTAAAACTGTCTCCGAAAGAGCCTGACAAAATTGAGTACATAATAGCCAACTGCGCAGAGTGCGAGCCGTATCTGACTGCGGATTACCGCAGAATGCTGGAGAATCCGGAGGATTTGGTAGAAGGAATGCGCATTGTTCTGCAGTTGTTTGACAATGCAAAGGGATTATTTGGAATTGAGGACAACAAACCGGACTGTATTGCAAAAATGCAGGAATTGACCAAAGATGAGCCTCGTATGGAGGTCTGCCCTCTAAAGACGAAATATCCCCAGGGTGGTGAGCGTCAGCTGATTTATGCGACCACCCACAGAGAGATTAATTCTACTATGCTTCCGGCAGATGCAGGATGTATTGTGGACAACGTGGAGACTTTGATTTCTATCTATAAGGCAGTAAGATTAGGCAAACCTGTGATGAACCGTATTTTTACGGTGACAGGAGACGCAGTGGCAGAGCCAGGCAATTTTGATATCTGCCTGGGTATGAGTTATGGAGAGATTTTGGAGGAGGCAGGAGGCTTCAAGGTTCAGCCTGAGAAAATTATTTCCGGCGGACCCATGATGGGATTCTCTATGTTTGGTCTGGACATTCCTACCACCAAGACTTCTTCTTCCCTGTTATGTCTTGCCAAAGATGATGTGGCAGCCAGCGAGACAACCGCATGTATCAACTGCGGCCGCTGTGTAGAGGCCTGCCCGGAGCAGATTATTCCCACAAGACTGGCGAAGATGGCTGGACATGGAGATATGGCGGGATTTGAAAAATGGAATGGTATGGAATGTATTGAATGCGGAAGCTGCAGTTACATCTGTCCGGCCAAAATACCTCTGGCACAGTCCATCCGGACTATGAAGAAGCAGATTCTTGCAGAGCGGAGAAAGAAATAGGCCCAGGCTTCCGACAGAAAATTCAGAAAATATTTGAGAAAGAGGTGTTCTATTGTGAGTGATTTGTATAACGTATCATCCTCATCCCATATCCGTGCCAAAGATACGTCTGCAAAAATTATGCTTTATGTAGTGCTCGCACTGCTGCCGGCGGCGATTTTTGGCGTTTGGAATTTTGGATTAAATGCTTTGATTTTAATATTGGTGTGCGTGGCAGCCTGCGTGGCTTCCGAGTGGGTATTTGAGAAGCTGATACATAAAAAAAGTACCATCAACGATTTCAGTGCTGTGGTAACAGGACTTCTTCTGGCACTGAATCTGCCTCATACCCTTCCCATCTGGCAGGCAGTATTAGGCAGCGTGTTTGCCATTGTAATCGTAAAAATGCTGTTCGGCGGTCTGGGACAGAATTTTATGAATCCGGCGCTGGGAGCCAGATGTTTTCTTCTGGTGTCCTTTGCAGGCACTATGACCAGTTTTACTTATGACGGCGTGACAGGAGCTACTCCTCTGGCTCTTTTGAAAAACGGAGAGAGCGTAGATACCATGAAAATGCTGCTGGGAACCACAGCAGGAACCATCGGTGAGACCAGCGTGATTGCTATTTTAATCGGTGCGGTTTTTCTTATTTTGATGGGCGTCATTGATTTGAAGATTCCGGCGTCTTATCTGGTGTCCTTTATTATTTTCATTTTACTGTTCGGCGGACATGGATTTGATATGGAATATGTGACAGCACATCTCTGCGGCGGCGGTCTGATGCTGGGTGCATTTTTTATGGCTACCGATTATGTAACATCACCCATTACTCCTATGGGTAAAATCGTATACGGAATTTTACTTGGTATTCTCACCGGACTGTTTCGTATTTTCGGCGCCAATGCAGAGGGCGTTTCCTTTGCCATCATCCTGAGCAACCTTCTGGTGCCGATTATTGAGAAATTTACCATTCCGAGAGCATTTGGACAGAAAAAGGAGGTAAAGCAGCATGAATAAGAAGATTGTACATGACGCGTTGATTTTAACCGCCTTTACATTGGTATTGGGATTTTTACTGGGAGTTGTATACGAAGTGACAAAAGAACCCATTGCAGCGGCAAATAAGGCTGCTTTGGATGAAGCTTATAAAGTAGTGTTTAAAGATGCAGATTCTTTTGAAGAAGATGAGAATTTTGATGCGGCTGCAGCGGCAGAGCTGATTGCGAAAAGCGAATTTTCCAAAGATGAAATCACCGCAGTCAACAAGGCGCTGGACGCTTCCGGCAATGTGCTGGGTTACGTTATCAATGTAACCTCTCATGAGGGAAGCCAGGCAGATATTTCCTTCTCTGTGGGCATCCAGAATGACGGAACATTGAACGGATATTCCATCACTTCCATCAGCGAGACTCCAGGTTTGGGTGTGTTGGTTCAGGAAGAGCCTTTCTATTCTCAGTTTGAGAATAAGACAGAGGAGACTTACACAGTAGTAAAGACAGCTCCCGGAGCTGACAATGAGATTCAGGCAGTAACGGGTGCAACGATTTCTTCCAGAGCAGTCACCAACGGCGTCAATGCATGTCTGGTGTATTTCAGAGATGTTTTGCAGGGAGGTAATTAAGTATGAATAAGTATGTAGAACGTTTATATAACGGTATTATCAAAGAAAATCCTACCTTTGTGCTGATGCTGGGCATGTGTCCCACGCTGGCGGTTACATCTTCCGCCATCAACGGAATCGGTATGGGACTTTCCACCACGGTGGTGCTGGTTATGTCCAACCTGTTGATTTCCATGTTCCGTAAAGTGATTCCAAACGGTGTGCGTATGCCGGCCTATATTGTGGTGGTAGCTTCCCTTGTTACCATCGTACAGTTTATTATGCAGGCTTATACGCCGTCTCTGTCTGCATCCCTGGGTGTGTACATTCCATTGATTGTGGTAAACTGTATCATTTTGGGAAGAGCAGAGAGCTATGCTTCCAAAAATCCCATTATTCCTTCTATTTTTGACGGACTTGGCATGGGACTTGGATTTACTATTGGATTGACCTGTATCGGTCTCATTCGCCAGATTTTGGGTGCGAATTTGGGAATTACTGTATTCATCATGGCTCCTGGAGCATTTCTTGTATTAGCTTTTCTAGTTGCAGGAATGAACGTAATCAGAGAGAAAATGGAAAAGAAGGGCAAACCCCTGGCTGCTCCTTCCGGATGTATCACAGGCGACTGTGCAAGCTGTTCCCAGTCAGCCATGTGCACTGGAAAATTGGCGGAAACCACCAAAAAAGAGGAAGAATAGGAGGCAGAATAGATGAAAGAATTATTGATTATCGCAATCGGCTCTGCCATTGTAAATAACGTAGTGCTGAGCCAGTTCCTTGGAATCTGCCCGTTTCTGGGAGTTTCCAAGAAGACAGAGACAGCGGCCGGAATGGGCGGAGCAGTTATCTTTGTTATCACTTTGGCTTCTTTTGTGACAGGATTGATTTATAAATTCATTTTGACGCCTTTCCATGTGGAATATCTGCAGACCATCGTGTTTATCCTGGTGATTGCATCCCTGGTTCAGTTTGTGGAAATGTTCTTGAAGAAAAATATGCCCCCTCTGTACGAGTCTTTGGGCGTGTTCCTTCCGCTGATTACTACCAACTGCGCCGTATTAGGCGTTGCATTGAATAACGTGAGCAAAGGCTACGATTTGCTTCAGGGTGTGGTAAACGGGCTTGCCACCTCCGTTGGATTTTTTATTGCCATTGTCATTATGGCAGGGCTTCGTGAGAAAATTGAGTACAACGATATTCCCAAACGTTTTCAGGGGACTGCAATTGTGCTGATTACAGCCAGCTTGATGTCAATCGCCTTTATGGGATTCTCAGGGATGATATAGTCCCACAGTTCAGCCATCATCAGTATCATGGGCGAATTATGCTTGCATAAATGAGCACATGATGCGGGGATGGAGTGAGCGCCTCTCTATGAGCAAAACGAAGAGCCGTTGCAGCAGCGGCACATGGAACATGTGGTTTTGCGAATGGCGCTTGAACTGTGGTTCTGAGAAAAGAATCATAATTCAGCGAAAGGCGCGCTTGAACTGTGGTCGATAAAAGTAGGAGGGAAAATATGAACGTAACAGCAATTATCATTGCCGCTCTGGTTGTAGGCGGAACTGGTATTTTTCTTGGATTTTTCCTGGGAATCTTCGGGGAAAAGTTCAAAGTAGAGGTAGATGAGAGAGAGGAAGCAATTCTGGGAGTTCTTCCAGGCAACAACTGCGGCGGCTGCGGCTACGCTGGATGTTCCGGACTGGCGGCCGCCATTGCAAAAGGAGAAGCGCCTGTAAATCAGTGTCCGGTGGGCGGAGACCCAGTTGCAGCCCAGATTGGAGATATCATGGGAGTTTCCGCAGAGAGCGGAGCGAAACAAGTTGCATTTGTAAAATGTGCCGGAGACTGTGAGAAAGCGAACCGGAATTATGAGTACACCGGAGTGGAAGACTGTGGGGCTATGGCATTTATTCCAGGCGGCGGGCCCAAAGCCTGCAAATACGGATGTCTCGGATATGGAAGCTGCGTGAAGGCATGTCCTTTTGATGCGGTACATATTATAAACGGCATTGCAGTGGTAGACAAAGACGCCTGCAAAGCCTGCGGAAAATGTGTGGCAGCCTGCCCGAAGAATCTGATTGAGCTGGTGCCTTACGATGCACAGCAGAAAGTGCAGTGTAATTCCAAGGACAAGGGCAAAGACGTGATGTCAGCCTGCTCCGTGGGATGTATTGGATGCCGTCTCTGCGAAAAGAACTGTCCGGAACAGGCAGTTACCGTTACCGATAACATTGCTCACATTGATTATGAAAAATGTACCGGATGCGGAACCTGTGCAGAGAAATGTCCGAAAAAGATTATCACAAAAGCGGTGTAATGGTTGTGGTTCCCACATAGGTTTAGCAATGAAAGAGCCTGGTTGAACCAATACCATTTAGATGATGTAGAGAACCGCCTTTCTTCTATGATATTTGGAGTATATTTCAAATACAGAAGAAAGGCGGTTTTTGGTCTGACCATGACCAGAAAAAAAGAGGGGTATAACTTTGGGGATTATGTCAATTTACAAAAGGAGAAAATTATTAGATAATAAAATATAAAAGATTTTGGCTGAAATGTTGACTGGATTAGAAAGAGAGAAACCGAGCTGAAAAGAAAGGGAGAGAAAATATGCCGGAAATGAGCAAAGCAGTTATCCCGCCGCATATGGGAGACAAAGTACCAAGTGAGAAAATTTTAAAACTGGGAAGGAAGATTACAGACGTAGCAGCCCACAAGCTGAAAGGTGTGACGGTGTCCGACCCTGAATACTGGGGACTGGCTGAGATTGTGACAGAGGAGATGGCAGACATTGCGCTGAAGATGAAAGTCCGTCATCACTATAAGATTGAGGAACTGTGGAAAATGAACGATGTGGAGGAAAGCCAGAAAGAGCATTTCCAGAAAGTATTGGATGAAATGTGCTACATCGGACTTCTGGAATATGACTATGGCAACAATTATGACCATTACGGCTCTATCCCAGGGCCGACAGACCGCAGATACTGTCTGCCTATGTTTGTGCCAGGTTCTGCAGAGCTTTTCAATATGGAAGAAGGACCGGAGGGCAATAAGAGACTGAAGGATCACCCGGCTCTGGCAAGTTTCTTTGAGCGGATGACATTTATTCCTCTGGATGGAATCACCCACATGGTTCCTCCTGGAGGTGCAGGAATCGGTATGCATGTCATTCCGGTGGAGAAGGCAATTTCCATGGAAAACGGAACCATTGATTTAGAGCATATTTCTTACTGGCTCAAAAAATATGAGGGACATATCGGTGTCGGTCAATGTTCCTGCCGTGCCAGCCGTCAGGTGTTAGGAGAAGGCTGCGGTGATGATGAGATGAACTGGTGTGTCGGTGTGGGAGATTTCGCAGATTACTGCAATGAAACTGGAAAGGGACACAGTATCACTTATGAAGAGGCTATGGAAATCTTCCGCAAAGCAGAGGACAACGGATTTGTACATCAGATTACCAATATTGACGGGGAAAATAAAATTTTTGGAATCTGCAACTGCAATGTCAACATCTGTAATGCGTTGAGAACTTCTCAGTTGTTTAATACGCCGAATATGAGCCGCAGCGCCTTCACCGCAAAAGTAGAAAAAGAAAAATGCGTGGCATGTGGTAAATGTGTGGAGTACTGCCCGGCCGGAGCAGTGAAGTTAGGACAGAAACTTTGCAAGAAAGACGGCTCTGAGGTACAGTACCCGAAACATGAACTGCCAAACAAGCTGTCATGGGGCAAAGAGAAATACGATGAAAATTATCGGGACAACAACAGAATCAACTGTTATGAGACAGGAACAGCTCCATGTAAGGCAGCCTGTCCCGCTCACATTGCGGTACAGGGCTATATCCGCAAGGCCAAAGAGGGTAAATATCAGGAAGCCCTGGCGTTGATTAAGCAGGACAATCCATTTCCGGCAGTCTGCGGACGTGTCTGCAACAGACGCTGTGAGATGGCCTGTACCAGAGGAACTGTTGACCAGGCAGTTGCTATCGACGATATTAAGAAATTTATTGCGGAACAGGATTTACATAAAGAGACCAGATACATTCCTCCAGTGGTAATTGCTTCCAGCCGTCTGACCCAGTGGGAGCAGAAGATTGCCATTATCGGAGCAGGGCCGGCAGGTCTTTCCTGCGCATACTATCTGGCAACAAAGGGTTATAAGCCAACTGTATTTGAAAAACACAAACGTCCCGGCGGCATGATGACTTATGGAATCCCATCCTATAAGCTGGAAAAAGATGTGATTGAGGCAGAAATCGACGTGCTCCGCGATTTGGGCGTTGAGATTAAATGCGGCGTGGAAGTGGGCAAAGATATCACTTTGGCAGAGCTCCGCGAGGAAGGTTATCGGGCGTTTTACATTGCAATCGGATGTCAGGGCGGCAAGATTCCTCCGATTCCAGGCAGTGATGCAGAGGGCATTGACATTGCCGTTCATTTCCTTCACGATGCTACAGAGAACCAGGAGCAGAAAATAGAAGGAAAAGTTGTAGTCGTAGGCGGTGGAAATGTTGCCGTTGACTGTGCCAGAACAGCGTATCGTTTCGGCGGAAAAGACGTTGCTATGTTCTGTCTGGAATCCAGAGAGACAATGCCTGCATCCAAAGAAGAGATAGAGGAGACTTTGGAAGAAGAAATCACCATCAACAATGGATGGGGTCCCAAAGAAATTATCAAAGATGCAGACGGTAAAGTTCAGTCCATCGTATTTAAGAAATGTACCGCTGTTTTTGACGAGGAAGGAAAATTCAATCCTCAATATGACGAAGAGAATTTGATGACCGTGGAATGCAGTCAGGTAATCTTTGCAATTGGGCAGGACATTCAGTGGGGCGAACTGTTGAAAGATTCCAAGGTGGAATTCTGGCATGGAAATTATCCTGTGGCAGATGCGTTGACTTATCAGACAGCGGAGCCGGATATTTTCGTGGGCGGCGACGTTTACACAGGACCGAAATTCGTTATTGACGCTATTGAAGCAGGTAAAAATGCGGCGGTGTCGCTGCACCGTTATGTACACCCAGGAACCAGCATGACCATCGGCCGCAACCGTCGTGATTTCCATGAACTGAACAAGGAAGATATCAAGATTGACAGTTATGACAATATCGGACGTCAGGAAGCAGGCATGGATGAATCGGTAGACCACAAACATTCCTTTAGAGATGCTCATAAGACGCTGACAGAGGAGCAGGTACATCTGGAAGCAGGCCGCTGCTTAAGCTGTGGAGCTTCCGTTGTGGACGAGAATAAGTGTATCGGCTGTGGTGTATGTACTACCAAGTGTGAGTTTGACGCAATCCATCTTCACAGGGACCATCCGGAGTGCTCTAAGATGAGCAGGTCTGAGGATAAGTTCAAGGAAATCGGCGCTTATATGGCAGGAAAAGCTGCTCAGGCCGCATGGTCTAAGACACCTGCAGTGAAAAAAGTAGTGACGGAGACAGTAAAAATGTCTGGAAAATCTGCGAAAAAAGTAGCAGAGACTGTGAAGAAGGCAGCGAAATCCGGCAGAAAACCTACTGGAAAGAGAAAAGCAAAATCCAGCAGAAGACCTGCAGGCAGAGCGGGAAGACCAGTAAGAAGAACAAAGAGGTAAACGATGGAGGCCAGACATGCATGAATTGGGAATTGTTTTTCACATCGTGAAAACAGTGGAGAACGTAGCAGTAGAAAATCAGGTATCGAAAGTGGGAAAAGTGGTTCTCCAAATCGGGGAAGTCTCCACGGTGATTCCCTCTTATCTCAAGGACTGCTGGGACTGGAAATGTTCCAAGAGCGAGATGATGAACGGATGCGAGCTGGTGATTGAGACCATTCCGGCTGTGACATTGTGCGAAGACTGCAAAGAGACTTACGGCACAGTGGAACATGGAAAAATCTGCCCTTACTGCGGCAGTGAGAACACTTATCTGCTGCAGGGAAATGAGCATGAAATCAAAGAGATAGAGGTGCTCTGAGGCAGGTGTTCACAGGATGTTGCCGCATTATTATTAAGAGAAACATAGATTGAGAGTTACAAGACAAGCGGTGGAGTCTGCAGGCGGCAGGCCAGCCGCTTGTTTTGCCCATAAACGGGCGTTTTCACTTCTTTTCGATTGTCTGAAACAGTTCAGCCCACGCCATTCGCAAAGACGCTTTCA
>JAAWLS010000029.1 GCA_022798035.1 Lachnospiraceae bacterium
CAGCCTGCTTATCAGTTTATCAAAAGTATTCTACGGGAAGTAAAAGGACTGCAGATTGACAGTGAACATATGATGGTAATCAGCCCGGACGAAGGAGGAACCAACCGCGCCGTCTACCTTGCAAATGTTCTGGGACTGGACATGGGAATGTTTTATAAGCGCAGAGATTACAGCAAAATCGTAGATGGACGCAACCCCATTGTTGCCCATGAATTCTTGGGTTCTTCCGTGGCCGGCAAAGACGTTTTGATTATTGACGATATGATTTCCTCTGGAGACAGTATGATTGATGTGGCTACGGAACTGAAAAAACGGCAGGCCTCCCGCATTTTTGTCGTTGCCACTTTCGGCCTGTTTACCAACGGACTGGAAAAATTCGACAAAGCGGTAGAGGAAGGCATTATTTACAAAGTAGTCACTACCAATCTCACATATCAGACGCCGGAACTGTTGAACAAATCTTATTACATCAACTGTGATATGAGTAAGTATATCGCCTACATCATTGACACTTTGAATCACGATACTTCCATCAGTGATTTGTTAGACCCTTACGAAAGAATCGAATCTCTGGTAAAACGCTACAAAGCCGGGGAAGACGTGAAATAAATTAATTTTCTATATAAAAGGGCTGCTGTAAATGAACTGCTCCCCGTCAAGTAGACAAATAAAAAAATATAAATTTTTCCTGCCAGCAGATTATCTGCTGGCAGTTTTTATGCAACTTGCAAGTAAATTTCATGTTTTTCCATAGGCGTTAAAACCCCAAGACCTCTTTGCAAACGTTTATTGTTGTAGTAATCTATATAATCCTCAATCATTTTTACAAGTGTTTCTTTATCTGTAAATCGTCTTCCATAGTATCGTTCTCGTTTTATAATCCCCCAAAATCCTTCCATCGGACCATTGTCGATACATTTCCCAACTCTTGACATACTTTGTGTAATTCCAGCAGCTGCAAGTTTACTATGAAATGCTCTGTTCGTATATTGAAATCCCCGGTCACTATGAAACAGCGAGTGTGCTTTTGGATTTAATCATATTGCCTCATCAACCGTATCAAATACCAGTACATTATTGTTATGAGCACGAATGATATATGAGACAATCCGTCTGTCATATAAATCCAGAATTGCACTTAGATAGACTTTTTGTTTCACAATCCCAATATAATAATGAAATTCTGTTACATCTGTGAGCCATTTTTCATTTGGCGCGGCAGCAGTAAACTCACGATTCAGTATGTTTTCTGCTATATATTGAGGATTTGCAGCCTGTCTGGTACAGCCGTGATTCGAGTACTTAATCGTTGATTTCATATGAAGTTTGCGGCAAATACGTAATACACACTTGTCATTCACAGTAATGCCATGATAACGTTCCAGGTCATCTCTGATTCTTCGATATCCTTTCTCTGGTGATTCTGTATGAATCTTTTCTATCTCATCAGCAATTCTCCTGTTTTTGTGTTCATTTTCAGGGATTTCTCTATGTAACCATTTATAGTAAGCAGCTCTGGACACCCCACCAAGTTTGCAAAGATTCGTAATAGAATAGCCATGTTTTTCGTATTCTTCTTTGATTGCCTGATATATGTATTTGTGACAAACCAGGCTCAGCCCCGCCTCCTCTCTATCTCTTCGAGTTTTTTTAAGAAAGATGCCTCCATTTCAGCATATTCTTTTTCTGCTCTTAAAATTTTAACTTCAGCACGTAACTTTTCTAATTCGCTCATCTCATTCGGACTTTTTCGTTTGCCACGGTTATCTCTTAAAGCTTCCACTCCGCCAGCCTTATATTTCATAGTGTAATTACGTGCCTGTTGATAAGATACTTGATATTGTTCTTCTGTTTTGGCATAATTGTAGTCATGTGCAATGCAATACTGTACGATTTCGATTCGTTCTTCAAAAGTGGTTTTTTTCCTTTGGTCATGATAGTACTCCCTCCTGTTCCAGAAGATTTTAATTCTTCATGACCATTATACTTCTTTATCCAGATTTGTAACTTAGCTTTTGAACGAATTCCGTATTTTTTACAAATATCATCTTGGGAACCTCGTCCTGCTAAATAATCCAAAACCGCTTGTTGTTTCAATTCTTTGGAATATTTCTTGTTTCCCTTTAACGTGAAAGCATTTGAACCCATAGATTCATAATTACGAATCCATTGTTGGACAGAAGTCTTCAATAGATATTTTCCTTTTAGGCATAAAATATGCTCCCTCCTAAGTAACAAGTTTTTATTATTTCACTTGTCTACCTAGAAGGGAGCATATCAAAAACAGCAGCTCTTTCATTTTTTAAACCACTGGGAAAAGATGTTTCTCCAAATACATCTGAATCCTGCTTTCTATCTCTGCTCTCCCACAATCCGGTAATATGCCTTGGCTGTTATGCCATAGACAATCCCATAAATCAGAGCAAAAATTCCAACCGTAACACCGCAGCAGACTGCAAACAGCTGAGGGTTCTTCAAATTGAACAGAATAAGCAGACGATTAATCATGGGAAATGCTGCCGTAAGGTGAATGCACGCCATAATCAGCGGAAGGAAAAATACTTTCAGAATCTGGCTGTGTATGGAGCTCTTCACTTCCTGAGGGCTCATTCCAACTTTCTGCATAATTCCAAATCTGTCTTTATCTTCGTAGCCTTCTGATATCTGTTTGTAATAGATAATCAGTACGGTTGCCATCAGAAATACAAATCCTAAGAATATTCCAAGAAACAGGAATCCTCCGGTGAAAATCATGAACTCTTCTTTGGCCTCCTCTCTGTAGTCCAGCCGTATTGTTATAGGATTCTGCGCGCCTTCCCCTTGATTGTAGGCCTCTTTTAATTCATTGATTCTGCTCACGCACGCCCTAATCTGCGCATCTTCACCTCCAAAATCCGTATAGACATAATACTGGGTGTTGCTGGCCCTGTCTTGGTATACTTCTTTCTGCATAGCATTCAGTTTTTCAAAGACGCTTCTGTCTTTTACGACAATGAAATATCCATCGTAAATCACATTGGTATCAAGTCCCTCCAACGTCAAATCTCTTAAGTATTGCTTAATACGAAACACCTGGCCGCCAATGTTGTAACTGCTGTCCCCCTCTTCTCCCTGTCTCACGCTGACAAGAATCTCATCTTCTGCAAGCTCCTGCTGTTCGCCTGATATGCGGTTGTACTCTTCCAAGGTAATAATTTCCAACATACAGATTTCTCCCTCTTTTATCAATTCTCCCGAGGGAACCACCTTCATATTTTCTCCATCTTTCACCGCCACAAAAGGCAGGGATGCGTACTCCACCTGATTTTCAATGGGGCTGCTTGTCTCTTGCGCTGCCTGCTGCATCATTTCCTTTATCTTTGATATCTGCTCTTCGGTCAAATCATACCCGATAAGGGAGACATCTTTCGGATATCGGTTCTTTATAATATTCTCAAGTCCTGCATTTAAAGATACCGTACCAGAAATCATAACGAGAACCATCGTACTCAGAATGCAGATGTTGGCAAGCCCCACCGCATTCTGTTTCATGCGGTAAATCATCCCTGACACAGAGATAAAATGCCGGGTGCGGTAATAATATTTTTTATTTTTCCTAAGTATTTTCAGCACGGCAATGCTGCCTGCCGTAAAGAGGCAATAAGTTCCTATAATCACCAGTATTACTGCCACAAAAAACAGAATCAGTGCATCTGCAGGATTTTCCACCATAATGGCAATTCCATATCCTCCGCCTAGAGCCAACAGTCCCAAGACTGCCATCAGCCATCTCGTCTTCGGCTCCGCTTCTCCCTGACTTGCGCTCTGTAACAGCTCAATTGGCTTGGATTTGCGAATCTGAAAAAGATTATACAACAGCGTCACCACAAAAATCAGCAGAAAGGCAATTACCATATTGACAATTGCAGAGACGGAAATCCTAAATCCAAAGGGCACTTCCAATCCGGTAATCCGCAGCAGCACCAGCACCATCAGTTTATACAAAATCACACCTGCCGCTGCGCCCCCAGCAATACAGAGCAGGCCAATGATGCAGGTTTCCCAGAACATGATTTTGCCGATATGCCGCTTCTCCATTCCTAAAATATGAAACAGTCCAAATTCTTTTTTCCTGCGCTTCATCAGAAAGCTGTTGGTATAAAATAGGAATATGACTGCAAAAATGAGAATCACGCCGCACCCAAGGTCCAGAATCATTCCCAATGTTTCGGTGCCCGGCATCTTGTCAATTCCCTTATCTCCTGCAATAGCCGTCATAATGTAATACATAGCGGCCACACCGACAGCAGCAATGACATAGGGCAGATACAGCCGTCTGTTATTTTTCAGATTATTCAAAGCCAGTTTTCCATAAAAAAATTTATTCATGTTTTCCACCACCTGTCGTAATTACTGTAAGCGTATCTGAAATTTTCTGGTACATCTCCTCATCGGTACCGGAACCTTTGTATATTTGATGGAACACCTGACCGTCTTTGATAAACAGCACCCGCTTGGCACAGCTTGCAGCCTTTACAGAATGAGTCACCATCAATATAGTCTGTCCTGCTTCATTAATTTCCTGAAACTGAGCTAGAAGGCTCTCCGCCGCCTTGGAGTCTAAAGCTCCTGTAGGCTCATCTGCCAGAACCAGCTGAGGGTTGGTAATCAATGCCCTGGCCACCGCCGCACGCTGTTTCTGTCCTCCGGACACCTCATAGGGATATTTGCCCAAAATCTGTTTAATATCCAGCTTTTCAGCGATAGGCATCAACCGCGCCCGCATTTCATTATAATTTTTCCCTGCAAGCACTAATGGCAGAAAAATGTTGTCCTGGATATTAAAGTTATCCAACAAATTAAAATCCTGGAACACAAACCCCAAATTCTCTCTTCGGAAAGCCGATACCTCTGTGTCCCGAATGGCAGAAAGGTTCTTGCCATTCAGCATAACAAGCCCCGCTGTCGCTTTGTCCAATGCTGCCAGAATATTTAAAAGGGTGGTTTTTCCAGAACCGGATTCCCCCATAATTGCGACATACTCTCCTTTTTCTACAGAGAAACTCACGTCTGTCAATGCCTGTACCTGGTTTCCGCCAAATCTCGTGGTATACACTTTTTTCACATTGTTTACTTCTAATATTGCCATAATTGTCCTCCTTGCTATCTGTTTTCTAATGACAGTATAAAAAATGGCGAAAGCGTCTGCCTTAACTTTGGCTTACATTTTCTGGTTTATTTCTTACGGTTTTGTAAGGTTGGAGAAATTTATCTCTTTTTCCTATCATATCACTATTTGAATGATTTTGACGGATTTCTCTCATTTTATGCTTATCTTTCTTCCCTATTCCCTGCTTCTTCTTTCATTATTCCACTTTTTTGTGCATTTTGCACAGAAATCTTGATGACTTTTTGTGACTGGATTTGATTATTTATGATTGATTTTGATTGTTTCTTGCGCTATAATAAATGCATCGAAAGGAAAGAATCAAACAAGGAGGTGCAAAAAAAGTGCTGGCAGAAGAAAGAATGACAAAAATCACTCAGAAAGTAAATGAACAGGGCAGCGTGACCGTTCAGGAACTTGTGGAATATCTTGAGACTTCTGAATCAACTATCCGAAGAGACCTGAACTCTTTAGACGACATGGGTGAGATTACCAAAGTTCACGGCGGCGCCGTGTCCGTTCACACTTCTTTTCAAATGCGTGATGATGAAATCTCCGACCGGCGCGTCATCAACCTGGAGGAGAAAAAGACTATCGCCAAATACGCGGCCGGCCTGATACGGAAAGATGATTTCGTGTACATAGACGCCGGAACTACCACAGAATTTATCATTGACTATATCACAGAAAAGAAAGCCATCTACGTAACCAACGCTGTGAATCACGCCTGCCGGCTGGCCCACATAGGATGTGAAGTCTATCTGGTAGGCGGACGGCTGAAAAGCACCACGGAAGCCAGCGTAGGCGCAGAGACTGTTGAAACGCTGTCTGAATATAATTTTACCATTGGATTTTGGGGCACCAACGGAATCCACCGCAAAGCCGGATTCACCACACCGGACAGAGAAGAGGCCAGCGGAAAACATGTATCTTTAAAAAACTGCAAGAAACGCTATATTGTGGCCGACTCCTCCAAATTTGATTCCATCAGCCCTGTAAAATTTGCAGATTACAACGACGCCATGATTATTACAGAAAAAATGGCAAAAGGATATGACAACTGCGAAAATATTATTTTGGCAGAAAGCGAAACCTAATAGAAAGGAATGAGATGATGATTTACACCGTTACATTTAACCCCGCCATCGACTATGCCATAGGCGTGAAACATTTAGAGCCTGGTATGACAAACCGCTCCACTTTTGAGCAGTTTCTGCCAGGAGGGAAAGGACTGAATGTCTCAACCATCCTCAACAACCTCGGCATAGCTAATGTCGCCCTGGGATTTATCGCTGGATTCACCGGTGCGGAAATCAAACGGAGCTTCGAGGCCATAGGCGGAAAAAGTGATTTTATTGAATTGAAAGAGGGACTTTCCCGAATTAATGTCAAAATCAAGTCTGAGGAAGAGACAGAAATCAACGCCATCGGCCCTGTCATTGACCAAGAGGCCGTATCACAGCTTATGGAGCAGCTAAATTCTCTCCAAAACGGCGACATCCTTATTCTGGCTGGAAGCATTCCCTCCTCCCTGTCCGATTCCCTCTACAGTGACATTATGAAAATGCTCTCAGACCGGAATATCATGATTGCCGTTGACGCCACCAAAGATTTGCTTCTCAATGTCCTGCCCTACCGGCCGTTTCTCGTCAAACCCAACAATCATGAGTTAGGTGAAATATTCGGCGTGACTTTAGAGAGCCGGGAAGACGTAGTTCCCTATGCGAAAAAACTACAGGAGCAGGGCGCAAGAAACGTTCTGATTTCCATGGCGGGGGAAGGCGCCGTATTGGTGCCGGAGACAGGCAGCGTTATGATGAGCAGAGCTCCCAAAGGAATTGTCAAAAACTCTGTGGGAGCCGGCGATTCCATGGTTGCCGGATTTATTGCCGGATGGTGCGAGAAGCAGGACTATGCTCATGCTTTTAAGATGGGAATTTCCTCAGGAAGCGCAAGCGCCTTCTCCGAACTTCTCGCCACAAAGTCTGAAATAGAACAAATATACCAGTCACTTGAACTTCTATAAAATATAAGGAGGTATTACCATGAAAATCACAGATTTACTGGATTCCCGCTCTGTCGATGTCAATGGCTCAGCCGCATCGAAAGAGGATGCCATTCATAAAATGGTGGATTTGATGTGCAGAAGTGAGAAAATCAATAACAGAGAAATATACACGCAAAAAGTATTTGCCCGGGAGGCGGAAGGCTCCACTGGTATGGGAGAAGGCATCGCCATTCCTCATGCCAAATGCGATGCTGTTATAAAACCTGGCCTTGCGGCGATGGTACTTAAGGACGGCGTTGATTTCGATTCTATGGACGGTGAAAAAACCAATTTGATTTTCCTAATCGCCGCTCCCAACACTGAGGACAATATACACTTGGACGTTCTGGGCAAATTATCCGTTATGATGATGGATGAGGACTTTTCCAACAGTCTGAAACAGGCCGCATCTGTGGAAGAATTTCTGAAAATCATAGATGAAGCAGACGAGGAGAGCAAAGGAATTGACTCCTATGGCGCTGAGGTGGAGAACTCCAACTGCAATATTATTGCCGTTACTGCATGTCCCACCGGAATTGCCCACACCTACATGGCGGCAGAGGCATTGGAAAAAGCGGCAGTTGCAAATAACTGTTCCATTAAAGTGGAGACGAGAGGTTCCGGCGGCGCCAAAAATGTCATTACCGCTGATGAAATCAAGGCCGCTGACTGCGTGATTATTGCCTGCGACGTCAACGTACCTATGGAGCGTTTTGCAGGAAAGAAATTGATTAAAGTCCAGGTATCAGACGGTATCGGCAAGGCTGAGCAGCTTGTCAAACAGGCCATGGAAGGAAATGCTCCCATTTACACCGCGGAGAAAAATGATGCGGCAGACACTGCCGGAACTGCAAAAGAAGGCATCGGTCATTCCCTCTACAAACACTTAATGAGCGGCGTCTCCCACATGCTCCCCTTTGTCATCGGCGGCGGAATCCTCATTGCCCTTGCATTCCTTTTGGATGATTTCAGCATCAATCCTGGAAACTTTGGTAAAAATATGCCAATTGCGGCATTTTTCAAAACCATTGGGGAAGCTGCATTTGGTCTGATGCTTCCTGTCCTGGCAGGATTTATCGCATACAGTATTGCTGACCGGCCCGGACTTGCCGTTGGATTTGTAGGCGGTATCATGGCCGCAAACGGCAACGCTGTTCTGGAATGGGTGAATGCTGACGGACAATCTCTGACTTACGGCGGACTGAATGGATTTATTCAGAATACTGTATTCGGTTCTTCCGGAAATACCGTCTCCGGATTTCTCGGAGCTCTGGTGGCTGGATTTGTGGCTGGATATATCGTGCTGGGCCTAAGAAAACTCTTTTCCAAACTTCCCCAGAGCATGGACGGCATCAAACCCACTCTCCTGTACCCCGTTTTGGGAATATTTATCATGGGAGCTCTTATGCTTCTCGTGTTTAACCCCATTATTGGCATTGTCAACACCTCCCTGGCAGACCTTTTAAACGCTATGGGCGGCAGCTCCAAAGTAGTTCTTGGCATGGTCCTGGGAGCCATGATGGCTATTGACATGGGAGGCCCCATCAACAAGGCCGCCTACGTATTCGGTACCATGGCAATCGCCAACGGAAATTATGACATTATGGCGGCAGTTATGATTGGCGGTATGGTTCCACCTATCGGAATTGCCCTTGCCACCACATTTTTCAAAAGCCGTTTTACCCAGTCTGAAAGAAATTCCGGACTTACCAATTACATTATGGGTCTGTGCTTTATCACAGAAGGAGCCATTCCCTTTGCGGCCTCAGACCCAGGACGGGTCATCCCTGCCACAGCTTTAGGCGCTGCCGCTGCCGGAGCTCTTTCTATGACTTTCGGATGTACCTTGATGGCTCCCCACGGTGGTATCTTCGTATTCGCAGTGGTAGGCAGCTGGCCTATGTATCTTATCGCTCTTGCTGTCGGTTCTGTAGTGACAATGCTGCTGCTTGCACTCTTAAAGAAACCGATTCAGGAATAAGATATCGGAACTGAAAATCAGGGCCCGCCCCTGATGCGCATCGAATTGAGAAGCTGTTTACAGCAGAATCATAAATACAAATAAAAAATAAAGAAAACATTATTTTCAAGTAGGAGGATATTAAAATGAAAGAATTTACTTATGTCATCACAGACCCAGAAGGAATCCACGCAAGACCAGCAGGCGAATTTGTCAAAGCCGCAGCGAAATTTGAATCAGACGTAACCATCACAAAAGGGGAAAAGACTGTAAGCGCCAAAAAGATTTTCGGCGTCATGGGTCTCGCCGTAAAACAGGGTCAGGAAATCACCATCAAAACAGAAGGCAGCGATGAAGAAACTGCGGCCGCTGAACTGGAAGCATTCCTTAAAAATAACCTGTAATTCCAGAGCTGGTGCGGCCTCTTTTACACAGGCCGCACCAAATCTCATCTGATTTGGACAGCTGCAAAACTCAGTATCTTTGAATTGCTATTTTCAGGAAAATAATAATCCCCTCAGCCCAGACAAAACCTCGCCAGGAAAACGCCGAAGCATTTCCCGCACCGGATTTATGCCGCCAAACGGCATATTCTTGAGCAAAACTGCGGCTTAGAGTTCTGAATAGCCACGAAAATCAAAGAGTAAATATTTCAGGAAAGGAACATGTAAAATGACTGAATATAACGGAAAAAGTGTGTACGGTGGAATTGCCATCGGAAGAATACATATCCTGGCAAAAAGCGAACAGCGTATTGTGCGGTATAAAATCGAGGACAGCGAGGCGGAAATCCAGCGTTTTGAGACTGCCAGAAAAGAAGCGCAAAATCAGCTTGCAGGGTTATATGACAAAGCCATTACGGAAGTTGGAGAAGCCAGTGCGGCCATATTTGAAATCCATCAGATGATGCTGGATGATGACGATTATCTGAATTCTATCAAAAATATCATTGAAGAACAGGGTGTCAATGCAGAATATGCCGTGGGTGTGACGGCAGACAACTTTGCTGAAATTTTTGCTTCCATGGACGACGCCTACATGAAAGAGCGTGCCGCCGATGTAAAAGATATTTCCGAGCGCATTGTAAAAGTCCTGACAAATGCAGACAGTGCACAGCTCACCTCAGAGGAACCTGTTATTATACTGGCTGACGACCTTGCTCCAAGCGAGACCGTCCAGCTGGACAAAAACCTGGTGCTCTCCTTTGTCACCGTTCACGGTTCCACCAACTCTCACACGGCAATCCTCGCCCGCACTATGAACATTCCTGCTCTCATTGGCGTAAATATTGAGCTTTCTCCTGAACTGGAAGGAAAACTGGCAGTTGTTGACGGTTTCAACGGCAAAATATACCTTGAGCCTGACAGCGAAACATTGTCTCAGATGGAACAGCGCCGGGACGATGAACTGGAAAAGCAGAGGCTTCTGCAAGAGCTCAAAGGCAGGGAAAATGTAACAAAAGATGGACAGTCCGTTCTTGTCTATGCAAATATCGGCAATGTAAAAGATTTAGCTTATGTGCTGAAAAATGACGCCGGCGGTATCGGACTTTTCCGAAGCGAGTTCATTTACCTGGAGAGCAGCACTTATCCCACAGAAGAAGAGCAATTTCAAATTTACAAGAAGGCGGCTGAAACCATGGCCGGAAAACGTGTCATCATCCGAACCCTTGATATCGGCGCTGACAAACAGGCCGGCTATTTCGATTTGGATAAAGAGGAAAATCCTGCTATGGGACTGCGGGCCATTCGAATCTGTCTCACCAGACCTGAGATTTTCAAAACACAGCTTCGGGCTCTCTACCGCGCCTCCAACTACGGCAGGCTGGCCATTATGTACCCTATGATTACCTCCTTAGAGGAAGTACAGAAAATCAAAGCTATCTCTGCAGAAGTCAGAGCTGAACTGGATGAAAATGGAATTCCTTACAACAAAATAGAAGAAGGCATTATGATTGAAACTCCCGCCGCAGTTATGATGAGCGACCTGCTTGCAAAGGAAGTGGATTTCTTCAGCATCGGCACCAATGACCTCTCCCAATATACCATGGCTATTGACCGCCAAAATCCAAAATTAGATGAATTTTTCAACCCTCACCATGAAGCGGTTCTCAGAATGATTGAGATGGTCTGTCAAAATGCCCACAGAGAAAATATTTGGGTCGGCATCTGCGGAGAACTGGGCGCTGACTTAGAGCTGACAGAGCGTTTCCTGAGAATGGGAATTGACGAACTCTCTGTCTCTCCTTCCTGCGTGCTGCCTTTGAGAAACAAAATCCGGAGCTTGGATTTAGGAAAATAGAAAATCAAAAAACAGCAGAACTATTGAAATACTGCTCCGCAATAGTTCTGCTGCTTTTTCGATACGGCAGATACGTTTGCCGCAATAGTTCTGCTGCTTTTTCGATACGGCAGATACGTTTGCCGTACTAACCCTCAAATGCAGTTTTGCATTCTTTTAAGTGTTCTATTACCTTTATCTGTTGCGGGCAGACCTTTTCACATCGACCGCATTCCATACATTCAGAAGCCTTTCCTGCATCTGCAACGGCTTTATCATAGGCCTCCTTCCCTTTCTCAAGCTGTTCCCACACCAGCTGCTTATTTCGAGCCGCAAAAATTTCTGGTATCGGAATCTGCTGCGGACATCCTGCCATACAGTAACGACACGCTGTACAAGGGATGGATTTTATGTTGTTCATGGCTTCCTGAACACTCTGAATCACTTCCTGCTCTTGTTTGTCCAGGGGGCTGAATGCCTGCATATAAGAAAGGTTATCTTTCATCTGCTCCAGATTGGACATTCCCGACAACACCGTCAGAATCCCGTCTAAAGAAGCTGCATAGCGGATGGCCCAGGAAGCGTATGACGCATTCTGATTTGCCTTGTCCAAAATTTCCCGGACTGGTTTTGGAGGATTGGCCAGCAAGCCGCCTTTCACCGGCTCCATAACGACAATCGACTTCCCATGTTTGCGCGCGACTTCATAATTTGCCCTGGCGGCAACCTCCGGATGTTCCCAGTCTGCATAGTTGAGTTGTAACTGTACAAATTCTGCATCCGGATGCTTCGTCAGAATTTCATCTAAAATTTCGGGCGTTGCGTGAAAGGAAAATCCCCAATGTTTTATCAGGCCTTTCTCTTTCTGTTCTTTCACAAAATCCCAGATACGATATTCTTCATATTTTTTATAATTCCCTGCCTGCAGCGCGTGAAGCAGATAATAGTCAAAATAACCTGCCCCTGTCCGCTCAAGACTGGTATAAAACTGCTGTCTGGCCGCCTGCTCATCCTGGGCATCTTTCCATACGCAGAGTTTTGTGGCTAACGTATAACTTTCTCTGGGATAACGTTCAACCAAAGCGGCCTTTGCCGCCTGCTCTGACGCTCCGTTATCGTAGACATAAGCTGTGTCAAAATAAGTCATCCCAGCTTCCATAAACAAATCCACCATCTTCTTGGTCTGTTCCATATCAATTTTCCCGGATGGCTCTTTCGGCAGCCGCATAAGGCCAAATCCCAATTTAGGCGTACTCTCGCCAAAATACATTTCCATTCCTCCCTTTTTCCTCCAGATTCATGCTGTCACGAATGATATTTTCAGCATACCATTTCATATATTACAAATTTCAACATCAAAAATACCTCTATGTCTGGTTCATTATAAATGATTCTTTTCCTGAAATCAACCTCAGGTACCTCGGTTTATTTTCAAAATTATTGCATGAAATCAAAAATGTCTGAAAAATTGTAATTCCTATTTATTTCAGGTCATGCTATACTATTAACATATAGTTCAATGCATAATATCTGGCATTATCTATAGACGCCGCTGCCAGATATTATGCATTGAAACAGAAAAAAGGGGTATCAGAAACAACAACCAAATTTCATCAGAAAGGATTGGTACGATGAAAAAGAAATTATTCATTCTTCTCATGTCTTTCTCTCTTCTCGCAGGGATTACGGCATGTGGCGAAAACAAAACAAACAGCAATGAGAATTCCGCAAAAAAAGAAGAAACAAATCAGAAAGCATCAAAGGAAGATAAACCTGCGCCTGCCGAAGATACCAAAGCGGAAAAGGAATCTACCGTAGAATTTACGCTCCCTGCCACTTATGTCGGTAATCAGACCCAGGAAGATTTAGACAAAATGGCAGCTAAATACGGAAGTCCTTCTGTTACATTAAATTCAGACGGCAGTGCCACCTTTAAAATGACTCAAGAGCAGCACAAAGAATTTCTGGAAAAATATCGGGAAGAAATCAACAAAAGCATTCAGGAAACGTATGTGGGAACAGAAGATTACCCCAACATCACAAAAGTTGAAACAAACGACAGCTTCACGGAATTTACCATAACGACAAAATCTGTAAAATTGGATATGAACGAATCTCTCTCCACAATCGCATTCAAAATGTACGGCGGAATCTACAGCCTGTTTAGCGGAGAAGAAATTGACGACGTTTCCATCACTTTCATAAATGCAGATACCGGAGAAGTGATTCACTCTTCCGGTCCAGAGATTGAGTAATCCAGATGCATTTAAAAATATCATCATAACTGTCTTGAAATTCTAATGAATGCAGCAAAGCCTCGGGGAAGTTTGGAATGATTATCTTAGACTTTCAGCGGGTATGTATAAAAATGAAATGGCAGCGGCAAAGAGCATATGCTGTTTATGCATAATCTTATTTGCCCTTAAAATTCAAAGCAAACGCAGAAATTAAATCAACAATACCGTCATTGCAGCACAGAAGTCAATATAAAGTA
>JAAWLS010000030.1 GCA_022798035.1 Lachnospiraceae bacterium
GAAATATATGGAGAACCAGGCCAATATAGAGAAGGATTTGAAAGCAGCCCAAAGCGCTTACGAAGAGCTGTCTGAAAGCGAGCGGGAGAGCTGGAGCTGTTATGAGACGGGAACAGTTTATAAGATGGTGTATGCTTCTCAGAAGATTTTGAGCATTGAGATGGAGACCTTCCAAAAGCAGGGAGCGGATTACAGCAATGAATGGACTTCTGCCTATTGTTTTGACGTCACCACCGGAAAGCTTCTTGCACTTACGGATATCTTTACCGACAAGGCAGAGGCGAAGAAAATTGTGGAAGAGCGCATTTCAGACACCATCACAAAAGAGCCTTACAAAGACTATTTGATGGAGGACTATGAGAATTATATTCCTGACATTTTGACAGATGTGGTATTTTACCTGAACGAGAAAGGCGTTGTGGTTATCTGCAATCCCTATATGGTGACGATGAAAGAGGGAGAAATTATTGAAATCGAGGTACCTTACAAAGAATTGTCAGAAGTTATGAACCCGGTTTACGCAGAGCCTTAAAAGAGAAGATGATGTTGTGTCTGCAGAATGGAGAAATGCGATGGAGAAATCACCGTTGACTACCCTGTGCTACATAGAAAAAGATGGAAAATATCTGATGCTTCACAGGGTCAAGAAACAGAAAGACGTAAACAAGGATAAATGGATAGGAATCGGCGGACATTTTGAAAAAGGAGAAAGCCCGGAAGAATGCCTGCTTCGGGAGGTGAGGGAAGAGACCGGTCTTACGTTGACCGGTTTTTCTTTTCGCGGAATTGTGACTTTTTCAGCCGTGGGATGGCCGTCGGAATATATGTGTCTGTACACTGCAGAATGTTTTGAGGGGACTTTGACAGATTGCAGCGAGGGAACTTTAGAATGGGTGGAGAAAGAAGCGCTGGTGTCTTTTTCATCCGAAGACCACAGCGCTTCTTACCAGCTCTGGGAAGGAGACAGAATTTTTCTCAAACTGCTGATGGAGGATGCGCCCTTTTTCTCTCTGAAACTGAGCTATGATGGAGACCGTCTGATAGAAGCAGTTTTAAATGGAGCGCCTATGGAACTCTTAGAGCTGCGCAAGGAGGATGGAAGTCTGACGGGAGAAGTGCGTGAGCGCTCCATGGTACACGAGAATGGAGACCTTCACGGCACTTCCCACGTGTGGATTGTACGCGTCAGCAGAGAGGGAAAATTTGAAATTCTGATGCAGAAACGCAGCGCGAACAAAGACTCTTATCCGGGGTGCTATGATATCTCCTCTGCTGGACATATTTCTGCCGGGTGCGGTTATCTGGATTCTGCGCTGCGGGAGATGGAAGAGGAGCTTGGAATTCAGGCGGAGGCAGAGGATTTGCAGGAAGCCTTTACCCATCTGGGATATGCAGAAGCAGAATTCTATGGAAAGACATTTAAAAATGCAGAAATCAGCAAAGTGTATGTCTACGGCAAACCTGTGGAAATCCAGAACCTGAAACTTCAGAGAGAAGAAGTGGAGGGAGTGTGCTGGATGGATTACGAAACGCTATTGTCGGAAGTGCGCACGGAGACAGAAAAGGGAAAACCAGAGAAATACTGTGTTTTTCTGGATGAGCTGGAACAGCTTGGCATGTGGCTTGAAGAAAATTGGAACAGGAATGGAAGATGATGCGGAAACGGAATCATTCCAAGGAGGATTTTATGGCAGAGGATATCATGTGGAGAGAGACTGAGAATTTCTCAGACGCCGGGGAGACAGCGGAACTTTTGGAAGAAGATTTTGTGGGAGAAGATGATAAACCGGAGGATGCGGTGCGGGTCTATATTCAGATAGATGGAACGTATTCCATGGAAACTGTCATTGAAAAAATTTCAGCGGAAGTTCTTGGAGGAGCAAAACTGGATGTGCACAGCAGACGGCCGGAAGATGGAATTTTGACAGCTTACATTTCTTATGAGCAAATTACTGCCATTCAGGAGGTGGGAGGCGTTGCCTCTGTGGAGCTGGTGGAAAAGGCCGAACAGACAGAATCGGAGAAATCTTCAAAGGCCGAAAAGGAAACAGGTGCAGAAAAATCTTTAAAAGATGAAAAGGAAACAGGCGCAGAAAAATCTTCAAAAGACGAAAAGGAAACAGACGCAGAAAAGAGTACGGAAACCGGAATGCAAAACAGCATTCCGGTTTCCAAAATAGCTGGTGTGACAGCCGTTCTTTTGGCGGTGATTATCCTTTTGGCGGCGGTGAAAAGCAAGCGAAAGAGAAAGGGAAAATGAAAATGAGAGGCAGCAGATGGAAGTGGAAAATATGTTCCTGGATGTTACTGGCGGGCCTTGTAACTGGCATGGCGGACACCGTCTGGGCAGTGTCAGGGGAACCTTCCAGAGCAGAGCAGGCAGAGAAAGAGGAAATCCCTGTTTCCGATAGTCTGCTCTGGACAGAGGAGACAGAAAATGCAGGCGGCAGGGCGGCTTTTGAAGAGCCTTTGGAGGAGACGTTTGTCCAGGAGCCGGAGGCGCCTGTAGAAGAGCAGCACAACCCGGAGGAGAAAGTCCGGGTATTTATTGTGATGGAAGGGGATTCTGTGACAGACGCAGGATACTCCGCCGCAGAGATTGCAGACAGTACAAGGGCTGCCGGATTTTCCCAGGAGATGGAGGACAGGCAGAATCAGATTGTGAAAGAGATTGCGCAGTGTCTGCAGCAGTCTGACCTGGAAATCCGATACCATTTCACCTTGTTTTCCAACGCAGTGTCTGCAGTTGTGGCTTACGGCGACATTGATAAAATAAAAGAGATAAAAGGAGTGGAACAAGTACATATCGTTCCTCAGTATGAGATTCAGGAGACGGCGGACACAAATACTGTCACTGCCGGCGAGATGATAGGAAGCGTTCAGGCCTGGGAGAGCGGGTACACAGGAGCCGGGGAGCGGATTGCCATTATTGATACGGGAATTGACGCAGACCATCCTTCCTTTGACCCAGGCGCATTCCGTTACGGGCTGGAAATGGCGGGACAGGAGAAGAAAAAAAATATATCAGACTATCATCTGCTGGGACAGGAGGAGATTGAAAACGTTTTAACTCAGTTAAACGCCAAAAGCCTGAAACAGGATTTGAAGGGACAGGATGTATTTTTCAACGACAAGATTGCCTTTGGATTTAACTATGTGGACCGTGATTTGAATATTACCCATGAGAAGGACAGTCAGGGGGACCATGGAACCCATGTGGCGGGAATTGCCGCCGCCAATCAATATGTGCCCAAGGCAGACGGAGGATATGAGGAACCGGCGAACGGCGTGATGGGAGTTGCGAAAAACGCTCAGCTTTTGGTGATGAAAGTATTTGGCTCCGGAGGCGGCGCCTATACGGACGACTACATGGCGGCTCTCGAGGACGCTGTCCTGCTGGGAGCAGACGTGATTAATATGAGCCTCGGGGAAGTCTATGCCGGAGAGAGTTCTGAATACGCCCAGGCGGAACAGTATGTAAATGAAATCTTTGAAAAATTATCCGGCACAGACACAGTTGTGAGTATTTCAGCCGGAAATACAGGAAGCTGGTCTGACAACAGCGTCTATGGGGCAAACCGCACGGATGATGTCAATATGGACGCCATAGGAGTTCCCGCTTCCTATACCAATGCTTTTACTATAGGAAGCGCTCAAAACAGTGGTTTTACCGGCCATTGTGTGCAGGTGGGGGATGCCAGTATATTTTATGATGAATCTGGTTCTTCCGGAGGAATCTCTGCTTTTTCATCCCTGGACACCACAGGAGAGGGGACAGATTACGAGTATGTATTTTTGGATACCTTTGGAGAAGCCGAGGACTATATCCGGCAGGATGTGACAGGAAAAATTGTTCTGGTGAGCAGAGGCGTGATTTCTTTTTCTGAAAAGCACCAAAATGCAGCAGCCGCAGGAGCAGCCGGAATCTTTGTGTACAACAATGAGCCAGGTCTGAGCGCTATGAGCCTTACAGATTCCGGGGCTGATATTCCCTGCGCTATGATTTCCCAGACGGATGCCCAGATAATAGAAAAGAAAGGGGCGGCCGGGACGATGAAAATTTTGTCGCAGGTTGTCACAAACCATTCTGCGGAGGATGGATATCAGATGAGTGATTTTTCTTCCTGGGGAGTTCCCGGGGATTTGACGCTGAAGCCGGAACTGACGGCTCCCGGAGGAAATATCTATTCCACGTTGGATAAAGGAACATACGGAAATCAGAGCGGTACCTCTATGGCGGCTCCCAGCGTGGCAGGAATGAGCGCGCTGGTGTCAGAGTACATCAAAGAAAATGGTTTGGCAGAGAAAACGGGACTGAGCATCAGGACTTTGAATCAGTCTCTTTTGATGAGCACGGCGAAACCGCTGACGGAGGAAGATGGGGAAGCCTATTCTCCCAGAAAACAGGGAAGCGGACTTGCCAACGTGGCGGCTGCCACAGCAACGCCTGTCTATCTTTTGGTGGGAGACAAGGAAGGAAACGATGGAAAAGTAAAGGCGGAGCTGGGGGACGACCCCTCCAGAAGCGGCGTGTATGAATTTAACTTTACCATGTACAATATGTCGGACAAGAACCAGTATTATACGGTGGACAGCTCTGTGATGACGGAGCAGGTGATTGAGGAACAATTTTTCAATGGAAGTTCCCACAGACTTCATCCTCAGGTAACTGTCAATTCTCCCCAAAAGGAAAAAATATATGATTTGAATGGAGACGGACAGGTGAACCGGGAGGACGGGCTGGAATTGCTGCGCCACGTAAACCAGTCTGTCATCTTGGACAAAGCAGAATATTATACGGATAAGTTTGATTTTAATTCAGACGGTGTGATAAATACGGCAGATGTGCATGCTTTTTTGCGGGAGCTGGAAAAAGACATGCCGGATGTGGATTTAGAAGAGACTTGTGTGAAAGTGGAGCAGAGCACAGAGGTATCGGTTAAGATTACCTTGTCCGAGGAGGACAGACAGTATTTGGACACTTATTTTGCCCATGGAATGTACATAGACGGATTTCTGTATCTGGACGGAAAAGTTCCGTTGTCTCTGCCGATGCTGGCGTTCTATGGAAGCTGGGCAGAATCTTCCATGTTCGAGCCCTTTGACTATCTCACTTATGTAAACGGCGGGGCAGAACGCACGCACCCTGCTTACAGTGGGATTCAGACTGCAAATTATCTGACGTATCGTCTTGCAGGGGACAAAAAAGATTATTATTATACCGCTAATATGTACTGCAGCCAGCGGGACGAAGAATATCTTCCTGACAGAAATGCATTTTCACCGCAGTCCGGGGACAGCTTTGGAGCCGTTTCTTACAGTTTGATTCGAAATGCTGTTCTGGTGAGGATTTCCATTGTCGATGCCAAGACGGGAGAAGTCTATTATGAGAATCAGGAAGGGGGACAGCATGCGGCTTTCTACCATGAGGGTGAGGGAAAATGGCGCGACACCTCTTATCGCGCTGTTTTAGACTGGTCTGGAACAGATGCAAAAGGAAATCCTTTGCCGGAAGGGACCAAAGTAAACATAAGCGTTACGGCTCTGCCTGCTTATTATGCCAAAGACAGAGAAGTGACAGGAGAAGGATTGACCTGGAATGTTCCGGTAACCATGGATGACACGGCGCCAAAAGCAGTGGACATGGCAGAGACAGAGAATGGAAAAATCCGGATTACCGTGAAAGACAACCGCTATACGGCGGCAGTGAATGTGTATGAGAGAGACAAGACAACGCTGATTGATTCCTATGCTGTCAATCAGAAAGAAGCAGGCCGGGAAGCCTCTGTGGATATCTCATATCCTGCGAAAGTGTTTTATGTGAAGATTGTGGACTATGCGGGAAATGAAACTGTTTACCGCGTCAACCGAAGCGCTCAGGAGGACACGGAGATTACAGAAGGCGTGACATTGAGTGAGACGACGCTGCGTCTTATAGGAGGGGAAGAGAAGAAACTGACTGCGCTGGTGGAGCCGGAGAGTATTTTGGATGACACAGTTGTCTGGAGCAGCAGTGATGAAAATATTGCAACGGTAGATGGAGAAGGCCTGGTAAAAGGAGTGGGAATTGGCACAACGAAGATTACAGCCACGACAAATGCCCAAAATGCGGCGGGAGAGAAAGAGACGGCAGAATGTGAGGTGACGGTGCTTGCGCCTTCTATACGGATGAATGGAATTATCTGGGAACAGCCCGGTGCTGTGCGCTGGGCGCAGTTCTCTTCGGACCACACCCAGGAAACTGCCTGGCTGTCGGAGGCCCAGAGCAATCTTTATATGGCTGCGGCAGTTGTGGGAGACAAGGTGATGGCGGCCACTTACACGACGGATGGAAATCAGAAGTCCGAAATTTATCTGGTAGATGCGTCCAACAGTTATGAGGCCAAGAAGGTGGGAGACACCTACTGGTGCACCGATATGGCCTACAGCCCCAAGACAAATCTGATGTTTGCTGTGTACGGGGATTATGTGCATTGGTTTGATGTTTCCAATGCTGGGAAAGTGGGAGTCAGCAGTTTTAAGGATGTGACAGGAGGCAGCAGTCTGGTGGGAATTGCCTATGCAGGCTGCAGTGAAAACAGCCAGTACGGTCCTGTGGAATGGTTCTATGCTGTGAGCCAGTCTGGGACACTGTATCAGCTTGCCTACTGTATCAATGAGGGAGCATTTCGGTATGCAGATTTGGGAAATACCGGGATAAGCACGAAAAGCCAGTGGTATTTTAATTCTCTTTACTATGAACAGGACAGTAAAACGCTGTTCTGGGCCATGTATGATGGAGACAGCAGCGCCGCCCTCTATGCACTGCAGGAAAAATCAAATGCAGCGGGAAATACTTTGATTCAGAACTATGAGCTTGGCAAGTTTCCCGACGGACAGTACCCGGCGGCAGGTTTGTACCAGCCTCCAAAAGAGACCGGGCAGGCGTATCAGGCGCCGGAGCATGTAACGGAAAGAGATACGCAGCTTTTGGATGTGCCCAAAGCGGCTGAGCCAGAGAAAAAAGAAGAGGTGCTAAGATGAGGAAAAGTTTGAGCATAGTGACAGGCCTTTTGTGCTGTTTTCTGCTGGGGCAGAACCTTCTGCCCGCAGAGGCAGCACAGAAAATAGAAGAAACCCAGGAAGCAGGGACAGCACAGGAGGGGAAAGATTACGTGGAGACGACGTTGGAGGCGGAGGATGCAGATGTGACGCTGACCGTCAGAATACGGAAAGAGAGCCAGATAACCAGCGGCAGAATAGCAGTGTATTGTGATTCGGATTTGCTGGAATTGTCTGAGGCAAAAACCGGGAATCTCTGGGAGACAGAGGACGTCAATGATAAAATGACGGAGGATGGAAAAAAGGGGCTGTCCTATGCATGGGCAGATACCGGCAGGCAGACAGAGGAGGGCACTCTGATTACCGTATCTTTTCGGGCATCAGAAAGAGCAGACGGGCAGGAAGTATCAGTGGAGACGAGAATTTTAGAACTCTATTCGGAACAGACAGTCCTTTCTCCTGCGTGGAAGAAAAAGACGGATAAAGTAAAAATACATTTGGAGGACGGCAGAGATAAACCGGACAATGAGGAAAGCAATCAGGAAGAAGCCAGTGAAGAGGAGGATGGAGAGAGCGGAGAGCAAAAATCAGGTTCCGGGGTGCAGACAGGAGACGATACCAATCTGGCTGGCTGGATTCTGACCGCTTTTGGTGCGGTTTTGGTGATTCTGGATGCGGGAAGAAAGGTTAAGAATATAAATTAACAGTACAGACATGATAAATTTTGAGGAGAACAGAGAATGAACAGCATTTGCCGGGATATTTTCAGAGCCATTCACGAAGGGAAATGGCTCAGCATTGAATATCGCAACAGAGGAGGACAGATTTCTAAATACTGGATAGGAATCTGTGATTTGAATGCGGCGAAACGAACCCTCAAAGTGGAAGGGCTCCATTTAAGCAGATACACAACGGAGACTTATGATGTAATCTACATTGACTCTATTCTCTCTTCAAATATTGTGGAGGGTTCTTATTGTCCGGTGAATCAGGAGCTGATAAACGATATTTATAGAAATCCCCACAAATATAAAGAACTGTTTGACTGTACTGTGAATCTGAAAATTCTGAATTATCTGGAAATGTGCAGCCGTATGGACACAGTGCCTTATTACTCTGATTTTGAGCTGATTCCTTTTCTGGACAGAGAGAGCTTTCAGGGAGAGTGCTATCAGTTAGATGAAGAACAATTCCGCATGGTTGTGAAACATTTTCAGTATAAGACCAGAGAGAAAAGACAAAAGGACGGTAAGCTGAAGCTGCAGCAGCTTGCCATGAACGTGCTCAGCATTCACACGCCGAGAGGACTTTACGTTTTGGCTTACCGGAGGCTGCAGCTGGATGTAAAGGGAAAGATTCTCCGGCCGGAGGATGAGATTATCATCTGTACAGAATACACCCTGGACGGCGTAAAAGAAAATGTGCGGAAATATCTGGATGCGGAAGAGTATGAGCTGTTAAGCGATTTTGAGCAGAACCAGGAAATCATCAAAGAGTGTATCACAAACCACAACAGACAGGCGCTGGGCGTGGATGATATGCCTTACATGATAGGGCTTGGGATGGATGTGATTCTGGATTTACACAAAGAGTATGAGGCCATCATCAACATGTACCAGAGACAGGAAGTGACAGCTCCCATCCGCGCTTTTTTCGGGGAAATGGTCAGCAGGCCCATCCGCAGAAAGGCATATCCCATTGTGCTCATGGAGCCGAAGGTGAATCTGGACCAGCTTCTTGCCATTCACAATGCTATGAAATATCCCGTTGCATACATTCAGGGACCGCCGGGAACCGGCAAAACCAGTACTATTATCAACACCATTGTCACGGCTTTTTTCAATGGTAAAACCGTGCTGTTTGTGTCCTACAACAATCACCCCATCAATGGAGTGGTGGAGAAGCTGCTGAGGATGCAGTATCAGAATAAATTTATTCCCTTTCCGGTGCTCCGCCTGGGGAACACGGAGAAGATGAGGGAAGCTCTGGAACACATGCAGAATATCTACATGCAGACCAGAACTATCAAAGTCTATGAATCCACATTGGACCGGGACAAAGATGACAGAATCAAGCGTGCGCGGAAACTTTCCGGTCTGCTGCGCAGATATGAGGAAAGACTGGATTTAGAGGAGAGAAAAGAAACCATCAGCCGGGTACTGGAATATGAAAATGGGCAGAAACTCTCCTTTCAGATGCTGCCTTTCCAGGCAGATTTGCAAGGGAGGCAGATGGAGCAGGTGAAGCGCAGAATTGAGCGGACAGGAGAGATTACGGAGGCGGAAGCCCTTTCCCTGCTGGACGATAACGAAGAAGAGCTGAAAAAATATTTGTATTATACTTCTGCCCGCTACATCAAAAAAATAGATTCTCCCAGACATAAAGATTTAAAGGAAATCATATTAAATGAAAATAAAAAAAGTCAGTTGGAAGATTTTGCAAAATATCTGAGCCAGAAAGAGAACATAAAGAAATTGCAGGAAATTTTTCCTATTGTGGCTACCACCTGTATTTCCGCCCATAAACTGGGGGAGCCTGAGCCCATGTTTGATATGGTGATAATGGATGAGGCCAGCCAGTGCAACACGGCGGTGTCCCTGGTGCCCATAATCCGGGGCAGAAGCCTGATGATGGTGGGAGACCCTCAGCAGCTGAATCCCGTCATACTGTTAGAGGAGATGGTGAATCAGAAATTGAGGAAGAAGTATCGTGTCTCAGAAGAGTACGACTACCGCAGAAATTCCATTTACAAGACATTTCTGGCCTGTGATGCGGTAAGTGATGAGATATTGCTGCATTATCATTACCGCTGTCATGAGAAAATTATCGAATTCAATAATAGGAAATATTACAACGGAAAACTTTCCATTCAGACCAAGAGCCAGGAACGGGAGCCTCTTTTGTACATTGATGTGAAAGGAAATAAAAGTGACAGGAAGAATACGGCTCCAGGGGAAGTGGAGGCGGTTGTCTCTTATGCGGCAAAGCACAGGGAGAAAACCATAGGCGTCATCACGCCTTTTGTCAATCAGAAAAATCTGCTGGAGGAAGCGCTGCAGAATGCCAATCTGAGTAATGTAGACTGCGGAACGGTTCATGCTTTTCAAGGAGATGAAAAAGACATTGTACTTTTTTCCACCGTGCTGACGGAGCAGACCCATGGGGGAACGTATGCATGGCTGAAAAATAACAAAGAGCTGATTAATGTGGCTACTTCCCGGGCGAGAGATAAATTGATAATTCTTTCCGATATGGAAAATTTAGAACGGCTGCATCAGAGAGATGGAGAGGACGATTTATACGAGCTGGTGCAGTATGTAAAAAAGAATGGGGCATCCCAGGTAAGCCAGAAGAAGGCCAATTCCAGAGCGCTGGGCGTAAAGCCTTTTACCACAGCTACAGAAGAGGCATTTTTTCGAAATCTGAATCATGCCCTGGAAAATATCTGGCTGTCTCAGAATCGGTTTCAGGTGCAGAGGGAAGTGGAAGTTTCTCAGGTGTTTCCAGACTGTCCGGCTGCAGAGGAAGTGTTTTCTATGGGAACATTTGACTTTGTGGTGTATGAGCAGCAGAAAGAAAGGAAAATTCCAGTGCTGGCCATTGAGCTGGAGGGAAAAGAACAGATGGAAGAAGAGCTTGCACGGCAGCGCGGCAGGGAAAAGAAAGAGCTCTGTCAGGCTTTTGAAATGCAGCTGATTCGTGTGGAAAATTCATATGCCAGACGGTACAATCACATGAAGGAGATTCTTTTTAATTTCTTTTCCGGAAAACATTGAGGTTTCACAACAGAAAAAAGTCGGTTGAAAACATTCTGCTTTTGAAAAAATACTCCTAATCCGAAGTAATTTAAGAGATGGGATAACCATTGACAATAATTCGGACAGTGATTCGGATGAAAAGGATTTCAAAACGAAGAAGGAGGACAACAGAATGAGAATTGGCGGTATAAACGGTGCAAATCCCAGACCAGGGCAGGCGGGCATGCAGCAGCAGACGGATTCTGTCAGCAAAAATATTCAAAAACAGATTGCAAACAAGCAGAAAGAACTGCAGAATCTTTCTTCCAACAATGAGCTGGATATGGAAGCAAAAGGAAAGAAACGTCAGGCGATTATGCAGGAAATCAACGATTTGAACAATCAGCTGCGGCAGCATCAGATAGAACAGCGCAGAGAACAGGCTATGGCGCAAAAGAAGCAAAGCGGCGGTTCTTCTGTAGATGAGTTGACAGGAGGCGGCGCCAGAAAGGCAGGGAAACAAGGCAGTATGATGTCCCAGTCCAGTATGAAAGCTGTGATTTCTGCAGAGTCTGCTTTAAAGCAGGCTCAGGTACAGGGCAGCGCTGCAAATGGGCTGGAAAATCAGGCTCACATTTTGAAGTCAGAGATTGAGCAGGACAAAGGACGCACAGATGTGACAAAGAAAGAAGAAGAACTTGCCAGGAAAGAGGAGAGAGCGGCAGCGGCGGCGGCTTCCCAGATGGATACTTTAAGCGAGGCCGGTGAGAAGATAGAGGAGGCCGCAGAAGCAGAACGGAACAATGCTCAGGCAGGAAAGAAGCCAGAAAAGACGCAGGATGACAAGTCAGAAAAGAAACCGGGGAAAATAGGCCAAAAGGCAGATAAAGCAGAAAAGAAAACTGTGGAAATAGAGAATCAAAAGGCGGATGACTCTGGGAAAACAGGAAAGGAAAAGAGTGTAAATCAGACTGCAGCAGCGTCAAAATATCCATCCGTAGATATTTATTTGTAAAATTTCAGAAAAGATTTTCCAGCGGGGCAGTTTGAAAGATTTTAGAATATTGCAAGGGGAAAATCAGAGAAAAAGAAGCTTCAAAGGGGCTTCTTTTTTCTTCCTGTACAATTGCATAAATTAGTTGCGGGTAAAATAAAACTATGGTAAAATAAAACGGACAGTCATGGAAAAAACGTATAAAATAATATAATTTTACAATGATATAAAAACGAGAAGGAGACATTTTTATGAATTTATTAGACGAATTGAGAGAACTAGGCGTAAATGTAGACGAAGGAGTGAGACGCTTAGGAGGAAATGCTGCAATTTATAAAAAAATGCTTGGCACGTTTTTGAAGATGATGGGAAATTATACGGTTAGTCCGGATTTTGACAGTGAAAGCTATGAAGATGTGATAGAGACGGCGCATGCCATCAAAGGAGCAGCTGGAAATCTGTCTGTAACGCCGATTTATGAGGCTTATGGTGAGATTGTAAATCTGCTTCGAAATAAACAGCCGGAACAGGCCCGGGAGATTCTTGTGGGAGTGCTTCCCGTACAGGAAAAGATTATAAACACCATAAAGAACAACATATAATATACCTTGAGGAGGGAACCAGCATATGCTTTGAGGAGGGGGTTCATGTCTGTGTTTAAGAGAGACATGAGAATTCATCTGAAAGGAGCCCTGAGGGTGTTTCTCAGAGAAAAGGTAGATTAGAGATATGATAGGTAATAGCAGAAAATTATTGATAATTGATGATTCAGAGATAGACCGAGAAGTATTAAAAAATATTTTAGAAGAAGAATTTTCCATTCTGGAAGCCGATAATGGTTCCGCTGGGGTTGAAAAGATTCTGAAAGAAATGGACAGCCTGGATGCAATTTTACTGGATGTGTCCATGCCGGTTATGGATGGATTTGGTGTGCTGAAACGCATGAGGGAAAACAGAATAGACAGCATTCCTATCTTTTTGATTACTGCAGAAGCCACTAGAGACAATGTAACCAGTGCAGCACAGTATGATATTTCCGGATTTATTAAGAAGCCTTTTGAGAGAGAAGAAGTGCTGTGGAGAATGGAATCGAAACTAGGATTGACCGGGAAGAACAGCCTCACAGAGGAGGATATCCAGGAGACAGAGAAATACATAGCAGACCTCGACATGGTATATCGGCGGTTTTTGAAAAATTTTGGTCAGGACAGCGGACACTATGAGAGAATGGCAGATTTGATGGAGATTCTGTTAAAGAAATATTTGATAAATGCAGGAGAAGAGAGCGTGGAGCAGGCCCAGATAGAAATTATAAGTAAAGCGGCCTTTTTTTGTGATATCGGAAACATGCTGCTTCCCAATAATTTTAAGTTCAAATCGTCAAAACAGGATGAGATGAGCAATGATATTTATGGCCATACAGGTTCAGGGGCAAGTATTATTCGCTTAAATTATTCAAAGCACTGTGAGTATTTTGTGCAGATATGTGCAGATATGTGCGCGCATCATCATGAAAGATACGATGGGAAAGGATTTCCCCATAAGGTTAAGGGAAAGAATAACGCTATTTTTACCCAGATGTGTAAACTGGCAGATGAGTTTGACAATTTGTTTTATCGGTATCGTGAACATAATGAGCTTCAGTTTGAGTTTGTGAGGGGAACATTGATGCAGGACAGAGGTTCTGTGAGAGAGGAAATACTGGAGCTGCTGGCACAATGCAAACGAGAGATTGATGAGTATTATAGTGCCGTAAATCAATAGAGGTTATGGCGGATGAAATAAAGTCAGGTTCAATGAGGTTGTATATTTTGCACATCATATGGAGGATAAAATGGAAAAAAATATCAGGAAATTTTTGAGGAACAG
>JAAWLS010000031.1 GCA_022798035.1 Lachnospiraceae bacterium
AGCTAGACGTAGGCACCACTACGCCGTCGCTTTGCAGACGCACAGATGACGCAGACATCAGGCACTTAATTCACCGTTATTTCCGCAAGTCAGTACTAGAGAGGACGAGACGGTATTTGTTACATAGCAGTCTTGGCGGTAAAATCGGCCATGGCCTCGGAGATTTTAATCTGTTGCGGACATACGGCTTCGCAGCTTCTGCAGCCGATGCATGCCGATGGTTTTTTCTCATCAGGCAGGGCAGCCAGCGCCATGGGGGCGATAAAACCGCCTTCTGTAAAGCAGTGCTCATTGTAAAGAGCCAGAAGGGACGGAATGTCCAGCTGTTTCGGGCAATGGCTGGTGCAGTAGCGGCAGGCAGTGCAGGGCAGTGTCTTTTTACCCAGCATGGCATCCGCAATTTCCAGAATTGTTTTCATCTCCTTATGGTCTAAAGGCTTGTGGGACTCAAAGGTGTGGATATTGTCTTTTAACTGTTCATAGCTGGACATACCGGAGAGAATCATGGTGACGCTGTCCAGAGATTGAAGGAAACGGAATGCCCATGCAGGAATGTCTTCATCCGGACGAAGCTCTTTTAATGCGGCAGTATGTTCTTCTGAAAGGGAAGCCAGCCGGCCGCCTCGCAGAGGTTCCATAACCCATACGGGAAGATGATATTCCTCAAGCAGCTTAACTTTTTCTTTGGCATCCTGGAAGGTCCAGTCAAGATAGTTCAGCTGAATCTGGCAGAATTCCATCTTATCGCCGTAAGCCTCTAAGAAGCGTCTCATAACCTGGCAGCTGCCGTGGGCAGAGAAGCCTAAGTGGCGGATTCGGCCGTTTTCTTTCTGCTTTACCAGATAATCATAGATTCCAAAGCTTCTGTCTAAATAGGCGTCAATATTCATCTCGCAGACATTGTGGAACAGATAAAAATCAAAATAATCCACACGGCATTTCTTCAGCTGTTCTTCGAAAATCTCTTCCACCTTGCCCATGTTGGATAAATCGTAGCCAGGGAATTTGGTAGCCAGATAGAAGCTGCCACGGGGATATTTGCTTAAAAGCTTTCCCATGACCAGCTCGGACTGGCCGCCGTGATAGCCCCAGGCGGTATCATAGTAGTTGATTCCGTGTTCCATGGCATAAGCCACCATTTTTTCGGATGCTTCTTCGTCAATACGGCTGTCATCTCCGTCTATGACAGGTAAACGCATGGCGCCCATTCCAAGGGCGGATAACTGTTTGTCCTGAAACTGTCTGTATACCATAGTAAAAGCACCTCCAGTTGAAATTTTAAGATGATTATAGCATCTGGAGTGGACTTTAAGTCAATGGGTTTTGTGAACTAACATTGTGGAATAAAAGATTTAGGAAGCTTTATAAAAAATTTATGGTAAGTTAATCTGTCACATGATATAGTTTCCTTATCTTAAAAATCTAGATTTTCGGTGGGTTCTCACCATATATCCCGGATTTGATGAAATTTTATTTATGGAGGATACAGCCTATGGCACAGAGAAAACAAAAGCCAGATACAAAAAGGAAGCAGGAATTCATATCAACAAATGAGGTGATTGAATTTTTAAAGCACTCACCAATTCTTTACAGCCGTTATCAGGTACTTGATGAGGAGTGGAGAAAGCGATTTCTGGATTTTTGCGAGGGTAAGAAAACCCTCCCTCTTGGGGCACCCTCCGTAAGGAAGGTGCCCCAAAAGCCTTGTATCTCAATATATATTTCGTGTTTTCTGAAACGGTGTAGCCTGCGGCTATGCCGTTTTTGCGGATTTTCTGCTCTCTAAACGCTCTTGGAACAGTTCTTCCATTTCCTCCGGCGTTGGCTCTCTGACGATACCTACGCCGTTGTAGTAGATTTCCAAAGTTTGATACCTCTTTCTGTCTCGGTATTCTGGCTTGGATACCACAATCTTTTCAATAAATTCGTGTACGATTTCAGGCGTTAACTCCGTAAGCTGCGTGACACGCTTTACCTTATCGATAAATTTCTGTAAGCTGTCGGTCTTATCCGTTTCGCTTTCAAGGTAGGTATCCATTTCTGGAATGGCGGATTTCAGCTTTTGCTGTTCTTCCTCAAACGCCATAGACATTGTGACGAAGCGTTCATCAGAGATTTTCCCGACTACATTATCTTCATAAATCCTCTGGATTAGGCTGTCTATTTCTTTGACACGCTCTTTCGCCTGTGCCAGTTTCCGGCGTTTCTCGGACAATTCTTTCTTCTTTTCCTCGCCGAAGACAGTCATCTGCTTTCTGGCAAAGTCTTTTTCAAAGCTCTGCACATACCAGAACACACGCTGCATACTCTCAAGTACAATCTCCGCCACTACCTTTTCACGGATATAATGGGCGGAGCATACATCGGAATTTTTGCGGTAGGCAGAACAGAAGAAGTAAGCCTGTTCCCGTTTGTAGTTGTTCGTTACGCTGTAATACAGCTTTTCCCCGCAATCGGCACAATAAAGCAAGCCTGAAAACATACTGACAATGCCGCTTTTGGTCGGTCTGCGGCGATGTTCCCGAAGTTCCTGCACAAGCAGGAAGGTTTCTTCATCAACGATGGCGGGATGGGTATTTTTAAATACTTTCCATTCCTCCTGCGGTCTTTCCACCCTTTTCTTGTTCTTAAAGGATTTGGTTGTGCCACGGAAATTGACGGTATCGCCGATATATTCCTGCTTTGAAAGTATATCCACAACCGTTGCCGAACACCAGTTGAATGGTTTGGCGGGCGGATTGCTGCAATTCCTGCCGATACTGTTCCAGTATTCTGTCGGCGTCATGACCTCGGCGGCTTTCAGCTTCTTCGCTATATGCGTTGGTCCGAAGCCTGCCACGCACATATCAAATATCTGACGCACCACCTTTGCCGCAGGCTTGTCAACAAGCCATTCTTTTGGATTTTCTGGATTTTTCATATATCCGAAAGGCGGGGTTGTGGTCAGGGGAACGCCTGACATTCCTTTGCTTCGGAACACATTCCGCACTTTCTGGATCGTATTTTTGGCGTGCCACTCGTTGAATAAGTCCTGCATGGGAACAAGGTCACTGAGTCCCTTGTCTGTGTCGATATTGTCCATAATGGCGATATAACGCACGCCCAGACGGTCAAAATCTTTTCCTCCAACAACTGCCCGACAACAAGGCGGTTACGCCGGAATAACCATCGTCAATAAAGAAGCGGGTATTCTTAAAACCGTTCTCCTTCGCGTATTTTTCCAGTATGGACTGCTGGTTTTTAATACTGCCTGACAGCCCGTCCTGCTCGTCATCCCTTGATAACCGACAGTAGAGGGCTGTGATTTTATCTGACTGACTGCTCATAATGCTCCTTTCCTCAGCCAGATATGATATGAATTGTAGGTGCTGCTATCATACCATATCTGGCTTAAAACTTCAACGCTTTAAAGTCTTGATTTCTTCTCTGGCACTGTTTTTTCTGTCAAAGTTTCAGGAGAATACGCTCGGCCTTTTCCCGTATGCTCTCGGAAGCGGCGGCGTTAAAATGGGCGTTGACCGTATAAACGGTTCCGTCTATCTCCTTCTGGAAATTGACGGGATGGGGATACTGCGACCTGCGAAACCACGCTAACCGTTCTTCTCTTGTCATAGCGGAAAGATTATCTGTGATGTCATCAATCATCTGGTGGATGGCAATGTCTTCATAGATTTCGTCTGTCATATCCGCAATTCCTTCTTTCTGCGGTCTGCTATGCCTGTTCTGGCGTTTGGATTTGTCCTCTGATTTTCAAGTGTATCGTGGATTTGGTCTAAGCAATTGTCAATATGGGCGGAGCGTTTCTCAATGGCGGCGGCATATTTCAGCCGCCTGCGAAGCTCCGTTATCTGCTCCGTCACGCCCTGCTTTTCCTCCCGAAGTTTCTCTTTTTCAGCGGGTAAGGCTCTGCGTATTTTATTCTGCAAATGCCGCCGATAGTCGATGAGCCTGTCCATTTCCGTCTGGTTGTTATCCCTGTCGGCGTGTAAATCGGAGAGTGTGGAAATATGATGCTTGGTCATATACCGTACCTGTGCGGTGATTTCGTCTAATTTCCGCAATTTTTCTTTCATCAACGGACTGGTCGGCTTGTAGTCCGTACCCTTTGGCAATATCCCCAACTGATAGCACCAGTAATAATACAATGCTAAAATGCCTGTGGTTTTCTGATGTGGTCGCCACGCTTTCTTATATTCCTCCGGCATATGTGGGGAGTAGGAAATCCTCGCTTTGTAGTTCCCATACCTCGCCCTTGTACCTTAAGTGACTGCGGATAAATTCAGGCGTTAATCGCTCGTCAAGGGTATCGAGCCTTGTGAAATGGGCGTACTGCGGCAGCTTCATTTTCTAATGCTCTCCCGTAAGATCCACCTCATAACCTTTGTCAGTCAGATATTTTATCATGTGCGGGATATCCCTGCTGCCGCTGATTGCCTCCGTCAAATCTTCCAGATAGACATGGTAGCGTGTGGATTTGCCGCTTTTCTCGTCCAGATACAGAGGTCTTGACGGAGCCTTTTTCGGATGTTCGATGACCGACAATCCGTATTCCCGACGCAAACGGTCTGATACATCTCTTAGTCTTTTCTGCTCCGATTTGGGATAATTGTATATCCCTTTTCATAGAAATGTGTAGGTGGTTGAAGCGTGTATAAATAAGCGTCTAAAATGTGAGATTTATACATCTATTTTATAATTTGATAGGAATAAATATATAAATATCATCTTAAAAATTGGAATTGAACAGTGACTACACTTTTCACGAAAAGGGAGAATTGTATTTCTGCCCGTCCACAAACGAAACGGAATTGAAGCAGAAGTGATTGTGCAAATGCTCTTTGTCAAGGTGGGTAGTGACGATTATCTGGTACTTATCGCCCCACATCTCCCTCGCCAGTTTCAAGCCGATTTCGTGGCACTCATCGGGCGTTACCTCGTCTGGTTTGAAGCTCTGATACCTATGCCAAGCGATATATCCATCTGCTTTCTGGTACTGCTTTTTCGTCAAAATAATCTGCTGCAAGGCGGTTTCTTTCAGACAGTTGATAGCGGAAACATAGTCGCCGTTATCCGTTTTCTCAGGATTTCGCACATAGGAAAACACATCGAGGAAGTCCTGCATAGCTTTATCAGGTACGGTCTTTTCAGGATTTTCCACATAGTCAATCAGGTTTTTTAAGTTTCCTTTGATATGCTATAGGATCGTTGCCGCCATTCACACCACCTCATTCCGCATCAAAACGCTGCGGGGAAGTGGCTGTCTGCTGTAATTCCAAGATAAATTTCTCAATCTTTTGACAGGTTTTGGCGGCGTTAGGATAATAGGGAATGCACTTTTTAAAGGCGGCGTGTACCTCATAGAGCGTATCCATCAACTGCCAGAACTCTGCCTTCGGCTGTGGGGCGTTGCCCTTGCATAACTGCCGCATAAACTCTGCTGCGGACAGACCGCAAGCAGCGTGAATAGGGATTGTGGCTGACACAATCCGATGCTCGCTATCTCTGTGGACACCTATCTCTGTGGACTGTGGACACCTCCACAGAGAAACTTTCTGTGTAGTCGCCGTTCTTCCATACCTGATTTACCCGCCGAAGAAGAAAATCCTATATCTGCCACCTCCGTTCTGGATACGATTTCTTCTTTCCGATTTCGGACATACAAAAAAGCCGCTACACCACATCACGAAAAACAAGAGGATTTTCCTCTCTGATTTCGCAATGCTATGTAACGGCTTTGAAATTCAAAACCTGTGCCGCATACTGCCCGCCGAAAAGAGCAGCTTGATTTCGGCGGCAGTCAGCCCTTTGCCATCGGCTGATTTTTAAGCAGATTGCTTATGTGATTTTCAACTTTCAAGTAATTCCCTTTCGGGTATTTTAGAATATCATAGCGGTGATATGACTGTCAAGATTTGGTACAAACTTTTTAGTATGCCCTGTGGACGAAAATTTTATTCAAGCCGCAAGATATTTTTTCATCTGTGCTTTTATTTTTTCTCTTGCAATTACAACAGAACTTCTCGCCACCAATCATTATTTTCTATTTGCCCAAAAGGTGAGATACATTTGAGCAACTGATTCAAGTAGTACAAACAATATATGTAAAATAGTAAAAATACAAACTGCCGTAATGTATTTTAATGATACAATCGGTAAAACATTTTGTATAAGAGAAACTGCTATGAGTACTACTAAATATATAATCTCAACAATAACATTATAAGCTATATTAGAAAGCAAAATTTGGAACAAAGATAACTGCTTACCATTAACAGGCTTATATTGCTTTTTGTTTGATTCGGTTTCTTTTAAACATTGTATATTCTTGTTGTCCGCAGAAACCAAAATAGTAATGATAGCTACAGAAAAAGAAATTAAAATTGCTACAATATTTATCTGTGTATCTACAAATTCGGAAAAAACCAATGTAACCTTTTCTGAATTACCGATATTGAAAAATAAGGAGAACAATAACGCTATCAGGGAAATAAGCATTGGAATGAGGAATTTTACAAAGACTCGTTTCCTTGAAATAAAATAATCCTTGATAGGAACCCAAATTATACTTTTCATGTCCTATTCCTCGTTTCTTCTATAAATTCTTGCGCTTTCACGAAGAAATCTGTGCTGTTCACTTCGTTGGTTATAGCTTCGGCGGCGACTGATAAATAATGTTTCATTTTCATCAATTCAGTGTCAACTTCAAATTGACCAGATGCATTCGTTCCCTTGATAGTAACTTTTTTGATTTTTCCACTTGTCTTATTTTGAGAGTTATCAAAATAAGCCTGAATCAAGTTTTCAGGAAATCTTTTTGCACCTTTTGGTCGCCTAAGACATATTTCAACTTCATCAGCAATGTCGTTTCTTCCAGCAAACATCATAAAATCATCCTTTATATCTTCCTTGCTTACTACTAATTTTAATAAGGACATAGTTTTTGCTTTTTTGATTGATGAAAGAAAATCTTCTCCCGGCATAATTTCATACGATATTGAATAATGATATTCGTCATTATTATCTTCGTTATAACTAATGAATTGAGTGTTTAAATAGTCGACAATACAGTTCAATGTAATGCCATAATGGTTACTTTCATGAACTGTGAGGAAACGATATTCACCAGCGTTATAACGAATACACAAATGCGTTTTTTCTTCATCGCCATCCTGCTGACGCTTGCGAGTACCAAGTTCCGTCATCGTTTCAGTATCAATTTCGTTTCGCACGTGATTGTATTTGGCAGATTTAAAAATTATATTGTAGTTTCCATTTTTCAAATCCTCAAATGAATCAAGCCATACAACCTTTTCAGAACTTGTAATATCTTTCTTCCTGTCAGTTAGCTCTTTTCTCATAGTGTATGATAATAGTTTTGAAAACGAATCTATGATTTGTTGCATATCATAAGTGGAAGAATCGTTACTATCTTTTTGCTTTGAAATTGTAAGATAATAAAAGTAAATCGGAACACTTTTCGTTGGCTCTTGACTACTCATGGTTTGTCTCCTCCTTACAGTACATCTGATAGCAGCTTCCAATTATTACTCTTGATATTGTCAGAGTAAGTTTCTGTACAAATGCAAAGTTCGCCACTTTGCTTATCCTGACGAACGACCCCGCCGAGCAAATTGTATTTATCCGTGTAAGACTTTAACACATTAAATTTCTTGACAGTAAATTTATCAATATCTTCACTGTCTCCCGACTTTGTAAATCCGCCTTTTGTTTCAATTATCCACACCTTTCCGTCAGTTGTTCCAATGACATAATCGGGATAAAAGGATTTTTGCTTTTCAAAATTATCTGTGTAAACGATAGAAAAATACTCAATCCCTTTGTCTCCATTCTTGTAAAACCACTGAACATTTTTGCTGTTCTCACAATAGCGTTCAAAAAGTTTTTCTGGCAAGGAACGTTTCTCAGCAGAAGAAAGATATCCTTTATATACATTCTTTGAAAACTCTGTTTGTGACTTTGCAGTTCCATCGTATGTAAAAATCATCTCCAACGGGAATCCGATTGGTTTCTCCGTCTTTTTTGGAATTGCCAAAGTTAATTGTAGAGATTCGTCTGCCATAGCGTTGCGAACATCTTCAACCAGTAAATGCTTATTATTGATTATAAAAGCATATAATTCTCTTGTTTCAATTTTAAGAATTTTGAACTCACAACGTAATCCCTTGAGAAAGAGCTTACGCACTATGGTGTTTGTGCTGTTGTAGTCCAGATTTACCTTATATCCTATTTCCGCAACACAGTGATGATATTCTTTGCCATGTTTATGTGTATTTAATGCCTCATGTATCGAAATATCGTTCAGTTCAGCTATATTTTCTTTTGACAAAGTGCTTACGAAACCTGACTTCGTATAGTCAATAATATCCTCTGAAAATGAATAGCCATATGCTTCCAGTAATGCCTTGTTTTTTGAGATATCGCTTTTAACATGATATTTCTTTTCAAAATATTTATAAATCACTTTAAGTGAGAGCTTTGCATCGCGAGGATAAGGAACATCAGTTTTATATTCGCTGATAAGTGAAAAGAAACGATGTTCTGGCTTTAAAAATACTTTGTATGCGTCAAGCGCACCTTTGCCTAAGCTCAGTTTTACACTCTCTGTGAATTTTTCGTCTAAAGTATATAGATAGCAACTATCAAGCAAATCGCTCTCAAAGTGTTTGGCTTCAGGCATACGACGAATCCGCCCGATAGTCTGAATTTCAAACGTTTCGCTCATATTATCACGAAGCTTTACCAAAATTTGCGCTCTTGGACAATCCCAACCGGTAGCCACAGCCTGCTTAATGATAACAGCAATAGGTTCTGCGTTTGGTTTTTCGATATCTTCAAGATTTTGCTTTTTGTCAGAAAGCCAAACGGCAAGGGCGTTATTCTCATAAGTAATTCCCTTGCTTTCAAAATATTCTTCCACTCTGTCAAGCAAAGCATCTGATTTATTTGGAATCTGCACGATAATAAGGGGATTAATTTCCTCTTTTCGATTCAAAAATTCCGAATGAAGCTCACGCTGCTTTGCAATAGCCCTATCAAGCAGATATGTAATTTGGTCGTCTACACTAATATGCTGTTCAAAATTTTCATTGATAATAAGCAGTTTTTTAATTAAACCTTCTGCAATGACATCTTCCTCTGGAATGTCTATCAAAACAGCGTCTTTATAATTTTTCGGCGTAGCCGAGCAACGGATTATCTTGTCCGACTGAAACAAATCGATAATATCATCCGCTTTAATCGTATCGTTTTGATGAGATTCATCAACAACGATTTTAAAACTCAAATCATTATCCCGTGCATTGCGTATATGTTCAATGAAATTTGTGCGTTCGCTGTCTTTAAGCGCAGTATTGCCTTTCTTTGTCAGCTTCTCCCAGTTAATAAAACAAGCGTCATTTTCCTCAAAACCAGCCGTCATAATATCAGAGAGCAATTTAGTTTGACTTCCGTGGATGTACCGATCCATCTTTTCTTTGCTCTGTTCTTCTAAATTACCTTTACCGGGAGTAAGCCACACAAATACTGTTTTATGGTTACCTTTGAGATATTCGTCCATAAAATGAGTGAGTATAATGGTTTTTCCACTTCCCGTACAACTTCTGAGGATAATATCCCTATTCGGCTGTTCCATTGCGGCAGTTAAATCAGCGATAGCTTTTATCTGAAAATTTGCAAGGGTAATATCCATTTTTTAGCCCTCCAGTTCTTTGTAGTAATAGTCAGGAATAATATTTATTGTTATTTTCCTGCCCTTCAAAATCTGTGCTTGCTGTGCATCCATTAAAATGTCGTGGCCCAAATACAATTTCTTATATCTGGTGTTACTCTCAAGTTGTTGTATAAAATCGTCAAGTTCTTCATCAGTCAATACAATTCCGATTTCCATATTGCCTGTAAAGTTGATACCGTTTTCCAATTCCACCAACTCACGGATATATTTCAGCAATTCATCGGCATACTCATAGTACAATCGGTCTGAAATTGGAACATAATCCACCTTATAATATTTCAGGCTTGCGGCATAGTTCTCTTTTTCAATAACACGTTTGATACGCTCATAGGTAACATCATGGCAAATTTTATTTTCGTTATTTGTGCAAAGAATAAATCTGCGGTTGCTGTTTTTGTTTTGTGCGTTTATCCGTAGCAGTGCTTGTGCAGTGGTTCCACTACCAGCAAAAAAGTCCAAAACCAGTGCACTTTCTTTATTTACCGTACCGATTTGTATTAAATACTTGATTAGCTCTACTGGCTTCGGGTATGGGAAAACCTTTCCTGAGAATAATTCTCCTAAATCCGCAGTACCTTCTTTTGTCATACCCACTTCGCATGGGAGTTGAGTGGTTGTTGCAGATACTCCTGCCACATTACCTGTTTTTTTGATTGCCTTTGCTTCGTCTTCGTCCCTAAAATAACGCATTTGTGGCTTTGAAATTTTGAGAAAATCATAATCTCCTGGAAAGATAATCCTATCTTCTTTAAGGTATTGAGGAAGCGTGTCTTTTGTCACAGCCCAAACACGATTTGGGTTTACAGGATACTCTTTACCATTTTTAGGATTAATCAATGTAAAAGCACTATTTGGTCGCTCTGCCGCCGTTCTTTGTGTAGTCAAGTCATGTGTACGCCATTCTCGCCCCGGAATATCTTCAGTAGAAAAATATTTCCTCTGATTTTCTCGTTTTGTAAAAGCGTTAAACTGGTTGCTTTTTGCATATATTAGTATCCACTCATAATCTTGAGAAATTCCGAAAGGAACATCTGTCTTTGCTGTTCTCTTTCGCCAGGGAATCATTCCTGCAAAGTTGTTTTCGCTAAATATCAAATCACAGAGCAGTTTTAAATTCGCTTGTTCATTATCATCAATGCTAATAAAGATAGCACCCGTATCAGCCAGAAGCCTTCTTGCAATCACAAGTCGTTCTTTGATGAAGGAAAGCCATTTAGAATGAATATAGCCGTCTGTTTTAACGATGAAATCATCGTCATACTTAAAGTCATTTATGCCACGATTATATGGTGGATCTATGTAAATGAGGTCAATTTTCCCCTTATGGGTTTTCTCCAAGAGTTTCAATGAGGCGAGATTATCACCCTCAATGAGAAAGTTTATCTGACCGCCGTTATTGATAAACAAATCTTTTTCTTCAGTCAGCACGGGAGTATGAGTATCCAGTATCTCATCTATTTCCTCTCTGTGTTCCTCAAATACAAGACCGTATTTTTTACCATTCATATCTTTTTCAAGCTCTGCAAGGTAAGAGAGAAGATTGCCCGTGTTCTCGTTCTGTGATGCAGCAGAAATAAAGTTACGAATCTCTTTAATTTTCGCCAGTAAATCTTCACGTTTTTGTTTTGATATATTCGTACTCATTTCTGCGCCTCCATCTGTTTTTGGTTAGCTTTGCCTGTAAAATATCCCTTTGCATAATTAACTCCCCAACGATCTGAGCATTGGTTGCTTGATTGAACGATATAGAGGATATAGCAAGCTTTACAGAAGTAGCTACCGCTATATCTTCGTCGCTTATTCTTAATTCTTGTATTTTTTTAATTGCATGGTCTCTATCAAGTAAACCAGATTTTTTATAATTACAAATAATATTTTCTCTTTCTGCTATATCCTTCATAATTGATTCTTGGTCAAATATATCTTTAACAGGATTGCTCATTATAACTTCCCTCACATTACATCCACTCGTTATTGGCAGCATACCATTGTTCTGTAAACTCTTTTCTTCCCACCGCTGCTGTAAACGGTTTTGCTAGGAAAACTTTTATTGTTTTTAGCACGGTACTGTAATCATCCGTTTTTGAATCGATTTTACGGATAAAAGCTTTCCATTTCTTCTGCATTGCTTCGTCATCATCAAAAGCTGTAATTTGCCAAAACTGTTCAAGGGTGAAGCTATGTCTACGATTTTCAAAAGTCTTTCTTAATGCTTCAGTTAGCGTTACTCCATCGAAATCAAACTTATTTGCAAGATAATATATATCATAATAGTCTTTCATTCTACTGGAGAACTCCATAAGGCTAAGGATAGCGTCAATCTTTTCGGCTATCGTTGTTTCAAGAGAATAGGTATTTACTGTCGGTGCGATAAAATTATCAAGCTGTGTCGGAATTTTTCGCTTTTCTTGTTTTGGTACAATGACATCGCCAACGCCGAGATCAATACTGAACGGAGTTCTTGTATTCTTAATGCGGGCAACCATCGATGCGCCAATACCCGCATATTTTTTTGTAACAGCAATAGGTGCAATATCCTTAATTTCAAAAATAATAAAATCATTTCCTGTAGGAGTAGCTATAATTTCTTCCAATACAGATTTTAACTGTTCGGGAGTGTTGGGTACTTTACGAAGAAGAAAGTCAACATCTACCGTTACACGACTGTCAAAATCGGTAACAGAATATATGAATAATCCGCCTTTAAGCACAAGATTTTCGGAGTATTTGGATTTTTCCAAACGACGCAGAAACTCCTCCTGACAGAAAAGCTGCAGGCAAAGCTGATAGCTTCTTCCACTTTCTTTTGCCTTGTTTTTCAATCTTGCAAGCACAGATGCAGCAATATCAGCCATTGAGTAACACCTCCATTATATTCATAACTTTTGTATAAAGTTTCATTTCTTTTGCATACTTCGAGAGGTTCGCAAGATTTTTATTTTTATCGGTTGCGTATGCGTTGACAGCCTTATTAAAAGTTTCGTTGTCAAGTTTTGTTCGATACTTAAAACAATCACATATTGTGCGTTCCTGGTCATATACAGCAAGCGCTATGCCATTAAAATTATCTGTGATTTTTCCCATTTGGAAAAATTGTTTTTGAATATAGTAAGCTTTTATCGGGAATTCCTCTATTTTTTTAATGGAACGAGACGCTGTTCTTGGTACGGCAACAGACCATTCACGAGGAGCAAAATCACTATACCCATAATGAAACAAGGCGGATTCCACACAAACAATCCCTTGTGGAAGAAGCTCTCGTATCAACTGTTCCTCTGTAATTTGATTGCTTTGTGGAAACTGATAAACACCTCGTCGGATTCTTTCGATAAAACCTTCTTTACAAAGTGCAGCCACATCATAATTCTTTATACCTTCTGCTGTAAAGTCAGCAGTTTTTGCAATGCCACCTTTATTTTCAAGTACAGTTTTTACAATTTCTTTTTTATTCAAGTAAACACCAACTTTCTGCACGCAATTACAAAATATCGTATGCATTTATTGTAACATGAATCAAAAGCAATATCAATAGCTATTGGCGGACAATTTTTAAATATTGCGTGTAATTCATTTATTTATATGATGCCACTTATATTTGCCTTTCACTATTTTTCTAATGAAATTTCGCAGAATAATCACCTAAAAAGGCAGCAGAGTCATTTGCCTCTGCCGCCGATTTCCTATACAAAAATGATTTCTTTCTCTACCATCTCTCTCGCACACGCCCGTATATTATTCATATATCCCAAAATCCAAACTTATATAAAATCCAAACTTTTCTAAAAATTGCTTGATAACAGAGGATTCTTGTAGGAAAAAGTTTGGATTTCATTTCACAAAGTGCA
>JAAWLS010000032.1 GCA_022798035.1 Lachnospiraceae bacterium
AGTACATCTTTTGTCATAGGTTACTCCTCAATATGTATTAAACGCGCTTCTTTGATTTCACAGGGCAAAATAGAATTGGCAAAATTTTTGAATTTTTCCGCCGCATCGCTGACAAAAAAACGATAGGAAGCAGAAGAGTTCTCTCCTTTTCCATCATTGGCAAGCTGGTATTCTTCCAGCAGACGTCCAAGTCCCTGAGCTGTTTCATAGGCAGGATTGACCAGATTCACTCTGTCCCCCATAATCTCCCCAATAATAGAGCGGAGCAGAGGATAATGGGTACACCCTAGAATCAGCGTGTCAATATCCGATTCCTGAAAAGACGCCAGATACCGTTTTGCCACCTCCATAGTAATGGAATCTTTCAGCCATCCTTCCTCCACCAGGGGGACAAAAAGCGGACATGCTTTTCCCAGAACCACTGCTCCCGGATTGTGACGGTGTATCATCTCCGTATAAATCTGACTGCCGACAGTTCCCTCTGTTCCAATCACTCCGATTCTGCCGTTTACCGTTGTCTCAGCCGCCACCCTGGCTCCTGGTTTTACCACACCGATAATGGGCATTTTCATCTCCGGCCTGATTTCTTCCAATGCAAAAGCGCTTGCCGTATTGCAGGCAACTACGATTGCCTTCACTCCTTTTGATTCCAAAAAATGGATAATCTGCCGGGAATACCGCAGAATCGTTTCTTTGGATTTGCTTCCATAAGGAACCCTGGCCGTATCCCCAAAATAGATAATACTTTCCCTGGGAAGCTGACGCATAATCTCTCTCGCAACGGTCAGTCCGCCCACTCCGGAATCAAAAACTCCAACCGGAGCATATCTCTTATCTTCAAACGGTTGTTTCATCTTGTTATCTCCATAAAACAAGTCATACATATGTATCTTACCCGTTTTATTCTAAAAATGCAAGAGGCCTCCGGTAATTTCCAGGGTAAATGAAACGGCCTCACCCTATCTTTTCCTTCACCCACTCCACCAGGGCAGATTTTACCTCATAATTTTTATGCTCCATCAGGCTCTTATATTCCTCCTGGCTCAGCACCCGCTCCAAAGACTTCTCCGCTTCTTTTTCCACCACCTCATAAGTGCTGTTGAAAAAGCAGAGGTTCGGGTACATCACACACCACCAGTTACGGCCTTCTCCCGCTCCAATCTCCACTTCCAGAGCTTCGTATTTTCCCGCTGGAAATGTATAGTCTCCGTAAGTTTTTTCCGGAAAATCCGTGACGGCCAGTTCTGCTTTTACCGGATAATGAAATCCTTCCCGCTCAATCACCTGGGCGGCCTGCTGTTCAATCTGTGTCAGCCGGCTTTCAATCACTGCTCTGCCCTCTTCCAAATCAGAGACGCCAGAAAGAGCCGGCTGCAGATAAGCGCCTACCGCATCCCGCACCTGCAGTTTCAATTTCTGGTCTGCCTCTTTGTCACTGTTGGCCCGCACGTGAAAACGAATGATTTTCCCCGCAATCTCCTCTGTCATCTTCTGCTGTCTCTGTTCTTGATATCCGTAGAAAAACAGCGCCGCCGCTATCAGCAGCAAGCCGGTTCCCATTATTTTTTTCATGTCTTATTCTCTCCTTATATTTTTGATATTACACGGTGATATAAGAAGTATTTCCAAAAATTTCCGTAACTATTCCCAATTGGCCAAAGAAATATCCACCTGGAAAATCTGCTGCACGTCCCGATTGTAGTCATCCGCCCTGTTTTTGTAGAGATAATATAAATCCCGGTTTTCTCCTCCTAAGGAGACGTAGCTGTTGGTCATGTCAATGCCGTAGTCCTGACGCATTCGCTCTGCGGTCTCCATCAAATCGGCCAACAGCTGCTTTTCTATATTTTTTTCCAGCTGATACTGCTCCGACGCAGAATTCATCTGTCCTGTTTTCAGCCTTCCCGTTCCCTGAACAGACACGGCAACTACCGGCTGCCTGCCTTCCAGAGTAATGCTTTTGCTCACGCGAATATCAGAAATCTCCACCACCTCGTTTTTAACAGATTCACAGGTGAATTTTTTCAGAAGGTTTTGACACAAAAAGACTTCCATAGCCTCCTCCACCGTGAAAGTTCCTTTGTAACGGAAATTCAGCACTGCCGCATATTCGGTGATAACAGGCCTGTTTCCTTTCTCTGTCAATACCGGAATCAGCAAAAGTTCGTTCTGGTTGTGCCACTGATTCATCAGATTTCCCATAGTGGCAATTTTACCCTGTCTGAAATCCTGCTGGCTCTCTAACATTTCCTCCAGGTAAGTTCCCATGGAGCCCTCCGTCTCCTCCGTGAGGCTTAATATCTCTGCAGCTGATTCCTTTCCCATCAGCAGACTGGTGTTCCGGGCCGACTCCTCCCGCTGCTCCCAGGACAGCAAAAGTCCCCGCAATTTCTCTGTATCTGTAAAAATATTTTCTCCCAGCACCACCGCTTTCATGTGATTGTAGTCCAGCACACGGTTTGTATTATTCTCATATGACTTTTCCACGTGATACATGTCCGCTCCTTCCAGAGACAGACCCATAGCCGTGTCTGTAGTTTTTCCTTTCTCTGAAATCTGCGCCAAATCCGGAAAATCAAAGCTCACCACCAGATTTTCCCCGGCATCAATTCCCACTGCCAGAGGAAAACTGCGCTGTTCTAGTTCCGTGGAAGAACAGCCGGAAATTGTCACTGCCAAAAGGATTCCCCAAACACACCCTACCTGCTTTTTCCACATGTTTCTTCTCCTCCTTTTTTCTCTCTACGGCCGTTTCGGATGCGGTGCGCAAGCAGCAGTATCAGAAGAATGCCCATCATTCCCGGCAGAACAATCCATCTCTGGCAGCTTTCATACACCTCCAGCAGGACAGTATTTTTAAAAAAGGCCATGCCCAGAAAAAATGCAAAAAAGAGAGAAATTCCCATACTGTAATAATTTTTAGGTTCATGAAACAGTTCTTTCAAAATCAGCGTACTCTGAAACACCCCCGTGTGCATCAGAGCAAACAGTGCAAAAAACCACACTGCCGTCATAATGACCTCCTGTCTGGTAAAAAATCCGCCGGGCAGATTTATCATGCCCATCAAAGTAATTACCGGACGTTTCAGGGCTCCCAGGGTATTTTTCCCAAACACCCCCAGCAGAATCAGGTAAATCAAACTGTTCATCAGCGTAACGGCAATCAATGCGCCCTCTCCGCACAGAGTCAGCTTTTCACTCTCCCTGCAGAATGGTTTTAAAAAGAGAACCGCCGCCAGAGGCAGCAGAAAAATCCACACGTCAATTCCTTTTTGTACCACCATTTCCACTCCGGACGCCGCCACCGGCGTCCAATAATCTGTGTGGACTTCCCGCAAAGCCAGAAACAGCATAATCAGCAGCGGAATTCCCAGAAACCAGAAAATAATCTCATAAACCCGCGCTCTTCCCTCGATTCCGCGGATGGTTCCGTAAGCGGCCAGCAAAAGCAGCAAAACGCTTATCCAAAAATAGGAGCCTTCCGGCAGCAGACACGTCATCACAAGAAGCGTAGCCTGGTACAACACAAAACCGCACAGCGTCACAAAATACAGAAAATAAAATATCATAAAAATATCTCCTATGGTCTGTCCCACTGTGTCTTTCATATAGTCATAGTAAGTTCCCTCTGCATTCTGAAGATTTTTCTGCATCAGCCAGAGCATCAGGCTGCCACCCGCCATGCCCAGAATCAGGCAGAAAATCCCGTCTCCCCCTGTCAGGGAGGACAAAAGCCCCGGAAGCAGCAGACTGCTCAGACCGAAAATGTCCAACATCAACAGCCTTCTCACCTGCCGTAACGATATTTTCCAATTATCTGCAAACATATTGACGCCTTTCTCACTTTTCTTTCTTATTTTTCTGATTTTCTTCTCTCTGTCCCTTTACCCTCAGTCTGGTGCGGGCTCCCGCTCTGGTATATACAGGACGTTTTTTCAGAAAATTCAACGGAAGCCTCAAAAACGTGTCTCGCTCATCCCGATATCCATTCAAATCTGCCCCCACAAAAGGAGCCAGATAGGGGATTCCGAAACTTTCCAGGTGGGATAAATGAATCAGCACGCCCAGGATTCCCACCAGAAATCCAAAAAATCCAAGATAGCCGCAGAGAACAATAAAAAAGAATTTTAAAATACGAAATGCTGTGGCGAATTCCTCATTTGGTACCGCAAAAGAGCACAGAGCCGTCAGAGCCACCACAATAACCACTATAGGACTGACAATATTGGCGTCCACCGCCGCCTGCCCGATAATCAGGCCTCCCACAATCCCAATGGTATTGCCGTTGGCGCCGGGAAGTCTGACTCCCGCCTCCCTGAGCAGCTCGAACGCCATTTCCATCAATATAATTTCCACCACCGCCGGAAATGGAACTCCCTGCCTTGCCGCTGCCAAAGATAGCAGCAAATCCGTAGGCAGAATCTGAGTGTGAAAATTTGTCATAGCCAGATACAGGCCCGGGAACGTCATAGCCAGAAAAGATGCCAGATAGCGGAGCATTCTTGTAAAAGAGGCAATCTCCCACCGGCTGTAATAGTCGTCGCTGGTCTGGATAAAGGTATTGTAGGTGGCAGGAAAAATCAGCGCCACCGGGGAATTATCCGACAATAGTACAATCCGGCCTTCTAAAATTGCCAGTGCCGCCCGGTCCGGCCTCTGGGTGGTCTGAAACTGTGGAAAAGGCGAATATTTGCGTTTTTCTGTCAGCTGCTCAATAATTCCGCTGTCTAAAGCACCGTCAATCTCAAACTCTTTCAGCCGTTTCTCCACTTCCTCCAAAATTCCCGGATGAATCAAATCTTTCATGTAAACCAAATCCACATTGGTATTGGTCCGCCTTCCTGCGAAACTCTCCCTCACCTTGACATGAGGGCTCCGCAGACGTTTTCGAATCAAAGCTGTATTCAGCTTGACGGACTCTGAAAATCCCTCATTGGAGCCGCGGATTACCTTCTCTGATTCTGTCTCATACACGCCTCTGCCCGGATAGCCTTTATCTGGAATTTTCAAAGCCTTGTCATATCCATCCAGGAAAAACAGCGCGTCTCCCGTCAGCATTCCCTGGGCCGCATCCTCAATGGTTCCAAAGGGCTGAGAATCCGAAATATCTTCCACATTTCCCTTCACATAAGAGACAAGTTCTTCTTCCGGCAGTTCCCGCAGCGTCTGCAGAAGTTTCCCCACCGCTGAATCTTTCCAATCCACACTGCTGAGAGCTACCTCAATGTAGGCAATGTAGCACTCCTGCTCCAGCTTACGGCCGATTTTTATCTTCCGCTTTTTGATATCTGCACAATCTGAAAAAAGCGTTTCAAAGTGATTGATATTCTGTTTTAAATCTGTTGTAATCTGAACTGGCATAAAGCGCTCCTTTCTCAAAAACAATTGTGATAACCAGGCAGAAAGCAGGCATTATTCCTTCCTGCTGCGGGGCGCACGCCGCTTTCGCATCCTGTTGCCCCTATATCTGCGCATCCTTCCGCTTTCATGGACCGGATTCCAGAAGAATTTTCTATAATAAAAGGATAAGCTTTTATCGCTTATCCTTTTCTCACATTACTATTTATATTTTCCCGAATTTTCCTTTTTATTCCTGTTTATGGATAATATTCTTCACTGCCATCTCCTGATTCACCGCATGACAGCTTACAATTTTATTCCTGTTCATGGATGATATTCTTCACTACCATCTCCTGATTCACCACATGATAGCTTACAATCTTAACCACAGTCTCTTTATCCTTCCGTTTCAATCCCTCATAAATCTCTTTGTGCTCTTCCACCAGCCTGGGATAAACGCTGTCATTTTTCAGATATTCCACTCGGTAGCGGTACATCTGCTCCCGCAGATTATTCAACATAGTCATTAATTTTGGATTGTCCGCCGCCTGATAAATGCTGTCATGAAATTCCACATCCGCCTGGGCAATTTTTTTTACATCGCCTGTCTTTGTACTTTTCTCAAAATTTTTGAGTGCCCCGAAAAGCTGCTTTAAGTCTTCTTCTGTCATATTGTCACAGGCAAGTCCCACTGCCAGTTCATCCAGAGCCTTCCGAATCTGCAGAACATCTTCCATATCTTTCTCCGTCATCCTGGCCACTTCCGCACCCTTTCTAGGCACCGTCACCGCCAGGCCTTCCAGTTCCAGCATACGGATTGCCTCGCGAATCGGAGTCCGGCTCACGCCCAGCTTAGAAGCAAGCTGCAGCTCCATCAGCCGTTCTCCTGGTTTTAATTCTCCCTTTAAAATTGCCTCCCGAAGGGTATGAAACACCACGTCTCTCAGGGGAAGATACGCATTCACATTTAATTCCAGCTTATCTGTCATTCTCTACCTCTCTTTTTCATTTTTATCGGCAGCCGCAACTCTGCCGGAGATTATCATATCTCTGTGCCCATTACTTTCTGTAATTGTTATAGACGTCCGCCAAATATACCTGCTTCGTCAGATTTCCTTCCCGCAGTTTCCTGCAGGTTTCTTCTGCTAGATTTTCATTTTCAAATAGTCCAAATACCGTAGGTCCGCTTCCGCTCATCATGGCATTCAACGCGCCGCCCTGCACCATCTCTTCCTTAATCTGCGCGATGACCGGATGATAGGGAATTGTAACTGTCTCCAGCAGATTTCCCATGTGAGCCGCTATTTCCTGCAGATTTCCAGATTCTATTCCCTGCAGTATACCGTCAATATCCGGATGTTTCGTGTCCTTTTCCAATTTTAAATTCTCATACACAAATTTTGTGGACACGCTGATAGGAGGCTTGGCCACCAGAATCCTGCATTTTGGCATGGGCTTCAACGGTGAAAGCTGTTCCCCGATTCCCTCCGCCAGAGCCGTACCTCTCATAATGCAGTAAGGAACATCCGCTCCAATTTTAACGCCCCGCCGCATCAAATCTTTTTTGGAAAGTCCCAGGCGGAACATCCGGTTCATTCCATATAATACTGCCGCTGCGTCGGAACTCCCTCCTGCCATCCCTGCGGCCACCGGAATAAATTTCTGCAAGTCAATCATCACCCCGCTCTTTAGCTGGAACTCGTCCATCAAAAGTTCTGCCGCCTGATACACCAGATTATTTTCATTTTCCGGCAGGTAGTACAGATTCGTTTTCACCTGAATCCCAGGTTCTCTCATTTTTTTTAAGGTAATTCTATCGTAAAGTCCAATGGTCTGCATAATCATTTTCACTTCATGATATCCGTCTTCTCTGCGCCGGAGCACATCAAGTCCTAAATTTATTTTCGCGTACGCTTTCAATCTCAGCTCAATCATGGCAATTCTCCTGTATTTTGTATACATCTTTGCTATAAGTTAAACATTTTCTGCCGGAAAAGTCAATATTTTCCGTTTTGCAAAAACTTTTTCGGCACATTTTGACACATTTTTCTATATGATGACTTGCGTATCATTCCTCTTCCTGTTATACTGAATTTGGTGTAATATCTTTTGATATTATACGCGTAGAAGTACGCGTTGACTGTTATGCTATTGACTGCTCTGCGCTCCATGGCATATTACTACTATACTTTTGAGGAAGGGATTGAGTTATTTGTTTAAGAATTTTTTATCCAGGCCGCAACAACCTGCTGCTCATACAGAAGATACATCCAAGAATCCTCCTTCTGTATCGGAACAGGAACGGATTATGACTGAAATCAGCGACATGATGGAAACCCTTGGTTTTGATACAGAACATCTTCTTTGGATTGCCAAACAGAATAAAGAAGCTTTTACTACACTTGTACACCACAATCAGAAGATTGCAGATTCCTCTGCTGAAAATCTGGAACAAGCAAGTTTTGTGGAAGAGAAGATTCAAGAGGTCAACAAAAACAGCGAGACCATGAATGAACACATCCACATGGTGGAAGAACAGGCAGACACAGTATTAAGAAACATCACCGAGAAAAATGAAACCATCAAAGAAACTTACCATATGCTTCATGATTTGAACGAGACTCTGCGGATTACACAGGAGACAAATCTAAAATTATTGGAATCCTCACAGAACATTCACAAAATCGTGGAATATATCAAGAATATTTCTGAGGAAACCACTCTTCTGGCACTGAACGCCTCCATCACTGCAGCACATGCAGGAGAAGCCGGCAAGAGCTTTGCCATCGTTGCTGGGGAAGTAGGCAAACTTTCTGATGAGACAGACTCTTTTATCAATGAGATTGAAGAGATTGTAAAAAAATTAGAGGAAAATATCCAGAGCAGCCACGAATCCACCAAGCATTCCGAGGATTCCATTCAAAAGCTCAGCGGCTTTGTGGAGAGTACCGTCAATATTCTTACCGGAACTCACGATTCCCTCACCAATATCAAAAAGAACATGGGCAATCTGACTTCCTTCTCTCAGACAAACGTAGAAGTTGCTTCTGATGTGACGAATGCTCTGGGCAAATTGACAGACACTATTTCCAACTCTGCCAGCCAGACTCAGGATTCTATGGAACTTATTGAGCAGCACCAGAAAAAGACCGACACGCTTCTCTCCTGCTGTGATAATATCAGCTCTATGTGTGAGAATATTCAGTACAGTATGTGCTCTGTCAAAAATGATAATGAAATCGTGGTCGGTATCAATCCTTTTACCTCACCCAGCGACATCAAGAATATGTACCAGCCTGTATTGGCCCGCGTATTTGATTCTTTGGGAATAAAAGTAAAGATTATCATTGTAAAAGATTACCTTGCTCTGGGCGACCAGATTAAAAAAGGCACTATTGACGGCGGATGGTTCTCACCTTTTGCATATATTACCGCCGCTGAGATGACACCATTGATTCCGGTTGCCACTCCATTAATCAACGGCAAGGATTACTACAATGGATTTATCATCACCAGAAATGATTCCGGTATCGAAACACTGGAGGATTTGCCGGGCCGCAGTTTTGCTTATGTGGATAAGAACAGCGCTTCCGGTTACTTATATGCAAGGCACAGCATCAAGGAAGCCGGACTGGACCCAGAATCTATTTTCTCCACTGTCTCTTTCGCAGGCAGCCACGACCAGGTTATCCTGGGTGTGCTGAACGGAGAATTTGATGCCGGCGCAACCTACAACGAAGCCTATGAGAAAATGCAGAAAAACGGCACAGATATGTCAGGAGTCAACATTATCTCCACTACCGGAAACATTCAAAAAGATGCCATTGCATTCAGCGAGAGCTTAGACCCGGAACGCATTCAGGCAATTCGGGAAGCCTTTATTCACTTCCAGGATTTCTCTGGTATTACCACCCCGGTTACTGGTTTTGTGGAGGCAAAAGACAGCAATTACGATTTAATTCGTCAGGTACAGAACTCAAAATAATTCTGATGCATGTTAATATTTTCCTCTTTTTTTCCGATATAGAAAGTAAGAGTAACTATATGTCGGTTACGGATAACCATTTTTTCGCCAGGGAGGGGCAATATTATGAGCGTAAACAGTGTAAATAACGTAAATAGCAGTACTGCGGCTTATACCACCGCATCCGTTCAACAGAATGCAGCTGAAAAAACAGATACTTCTAAAAATACTGCCAATAACAAAGACACCGGTGTCGTATATGAGAAAGGCACTTCTAATTCTTCTTCCACCAAGGGTATTTATTCCAAAGATGAGATTGTTGCTCGTCTCAAGAAAGATGCCGAGACCAGAACTGCTCAGATGAGAAGTCTGGTAGAGAAGATGATGACCAGCCAGGGAACCAAAATCGGCCAGGCTGATGATATGTGGAAGTTCCTCGCCAGCGGTAAATTTACCGTAAGCGCTAACGTAAAAGCACAGGCACAGGCTGATATTGCAGAAGACGGTTATTGGGGTGTAAAACAGACTTCTGACCGTATCGTTGAATTTGCGAAAGCTTTGACCGGAGGAGACCCCTCCAAAGCTGAGGAAATGAGAGCTGCTTTTGAAAAAGGCTTCAAGGCTGCAACCAAGTCCTGGGGTTCTTCTCTGCCAAGTATTTCTCACCAGACTTATGATGCTGTTATGAAGAAATTTGACGAGTGGGAAAACACAGCCAACAAAACAGAAGCTGTAGCAGAATAAGATTTAAGACACAACAAATTCAAAGGATGGAACGTGAGCATTCAGGTTCCATCCTTTTTTTGCTAAAACTCCCTAGATTTAACAAAATCTTCACAGAAACATTTTCCAAATATGGTATGATAGAAAAGTATCTCTCAAACTGACGATAGAAAGGACAGATACATATGGCGATTATGTTACTTTTATGCTGTGCTGTTATTTTATCCTGTCTTATAGCAAACCGCTTTTCCAATAAATTCGGTATGCCAGCTCTGTTGTGCTTCATGGCTCTCGGCATGGTGTTCGGCTCAGACGGACTTTTTAAAATCTCTTTTGACAATTATGCAGTCACGGAACAATTCTGTACCGTCTCCTTGATTTTTATTATGTTTTACGGTGGATTCGGTACAAAATGGCAGACTGCCAAACCCATTGCAGTAAAAGCAACTCTCCTCTCCACGCTGGGTGTTGTGATTACAGCATTCCTCACCTGTCTCTTCTGCTATCACATACTGCATTTTTCCTACGCTGAAAGTTTTTTAATTGGCGCCGTTTTAAGCTCCACCGATGCCGCCTCCGTGTTTTCCATTCTTCGCTCCAAAAACCTGAATCTAAAAAATTCTACAGCTCCTCTTCTGGAAATTGAGAGCGGAAGTAATGACCCGATGGCTTATATGCTCACTATGATTGCACTTGCCATGATTTCCGGCAATACCAGCGCGCCTATCCCTGTGATGATGTTCAGTCAAATTTTCTTTGGCGTTATCATCGGCGTGGCCAGCGCCTATGCGGGTATTCTGGTGCTTCAGAAAGGCGAAATTGTTGCAGAAGGCATGGACACAATTTTTGTCATTGCATTGGTGATGATGTCTTACGCCCTCCCCACTGTCATAAATGGAAACGGGTACTTAAGCGTATATCTCACAGGTATTATATTGGGAAACAGCAGAATCAGCAACAAGATTACCCTGGTGCACTTTTTTGACGGAATCACAGGACTGGCGCAGATTTTAATTTTCTTCCTGCTGGGACTGCTGGCCTTTCCTCATCGCTTCTCCGACGTTTTCCTGCCATCCCTAGCCATTGCACTGTTTCTGTCCCTTATCGCAAGACCGGCGGCCGTATTCCTGCTGATGCTTCCATTCCGCCCTTCTCTGCGGCAGTGTCTGCTGATATCCTGGTCTGGACTGCGGGGAGCCGCCTCTATTGTGTTCGCTATTATGGTAATTGCAAGCGGCGTCACGCTGGAGCACGACTTATTTCACATCGTATTTTTTATTTCTCTGCTCTCGGTGGCCATTCAGGGTTCCCTGCTTCCTCTTGTGGCAGAGAAACTGGATATGGTGGACAACAGCTCTGATATCCGCAAAACTTTCAACGACTATCAGGATGACTCTGAACTGACCTTGATGCGCATGTACATACCAAAAGGGCACAACTGGGAGAACCGCCTGATTGGGGAGGTCAGTTTCCCCACTGGTTCCCTTGCCCTGATGATAAAGCGTGACAATGAGACATTGGTGCCCAGAGGAAATACAAAGATTCACGCCGAGGACACTATTATTTTGAGCGTGCCCGCTTATCGAAGTGAAAATGATGGCAAATTAAAAGAAATTCAGATTACCCTCACCCATGACTGGTGTGGAAAATGCATTGCAGACTTGGAGCTGCCGGAGAATCTTCTGATTGCATTAATCAAGCGGAGAGATGAAACCCTCATTCCCCAGGGCAGTACCAGGATTTATTCCGGGGACAGTGTGGTGATATATAAAAGGTCGAAACAATAAAAATTAAGAAAGGCTGCTGTAAAGTCTTTTCCGGCGTCAAACACCGGAATACCTTTTACAGCAGCCCTTTTCTTATCATTTGTTTTTATTTCTTCGCAAATCTCACTTTAAACACATACCACAGCGCGCCCGTAATACATACGGAGGAATAACCGCCGCAGATAATTCCTGCCATCAGCGGAAGTGCAAATTCTTTGATAGAGGTAACTCCCAGTATAAACAGAACAAATACCATAATAAAAGTAGTCAATGATGTATTGATACTTCTGGACAATGTCTGGGTAATACTTCGATTGGCAATTTCCATCAAATCCTCTGGGCTCTTTTTCTTTGCTCCTTTCAGGTTTTCACGTATACGGTCAAAGATGACAATAGTCGCATTGATGGAATATCCCACAATAGTCAGCATACATGCGATAAATGTATTTCCCACGGAGATTCTCACTATCGCATAGAAGGCCAACACCACCAGCACGTCATGAACCAGTGCAAGCACTGCGCTTCCTGCAAAGCGGATATCCTTAAACCGGAACCAGATGTAAATCAACATGAAGATAGTAGCTGTCACCACTGCCCAGACTGCGTCTGACTTCATCTCGTTACTTACCGTAGAACTGATGTTTTCTGCAATAATTCCCTCTTCGCTGACACCGAACTTCTCAATCAAAGACTGATTCAGGTTTTCTCTCTCTTCCAGATTCAGAGAGCGGGTCTTGATTACTACCTGGTTTGTGCCCTCCACTTTCTGGGTCTGAACGTTTCCGTCCTTTGTAATCTTTTCTACTTCCGGAACAATCTTTTCATCTATCTCAGCGATAGAATAGTCCTCATTAAATGTCACGGTTGTGGACGTTCCGCCTACAAAGTCCAGACTGTAATTCAGAATCTTTCCATCCTTGGAATTGTTGATTCCCATTCCCACAAATCCTACCGCAATCAAAAGCCCGGATAATGCAAAGAAAATCACGCGTTTGCTGAGGAAATTGACGGTCTTTCTTTCTTTGGCCGCCCCATAAAATTTCACATCCTGAAGCCCCAGCGCATAGAAGCATTTCATAAACCAGCGGGTCACCACAAGTGCAGTGAACATGGACAGAACGATACCGATTCCCAAGGTATAAGCGAATCCTTTTACCGTACCGGAACCACGAACTCCCAACACTACAGCCGCTATCAACGTAGTGATATTGCCGTCCAAAATTGCGGAAAGAGCTTTCTCATAACCGATTTTCATAGCGGAGTTTACGGTCTTTCCCGCCCCGATTTCTTCCCGAATCCGGGCAAATATAATGACATTGGCATCCACCGCCATACCGATGGACAGGATAATACCTGCAATACC
>JAAWLS010000033.1 GCA_022798035.1 Lachnospiraceae bacterium
GAGAGAGAAAACGCTTTTCTTCTGGAATCCGTGTACCTGCTGCCTGCCAGAGTTCGATTCAAGCTCACCGACAGCAGTCTATTAAATCCAAGCAGCCAAAAAATCACAGTAATTGTAAAAATTAAAATAAGATATAATATTTCTTCTCTTGTGATACTGAGGATATCTCCCACCAGAATACTAGAATATTTACTGAAATTTCCGCCTTTTGACAAAATAGCCAGTCCCAGAGCAATACTGCAGGAAGAGAATACAGAAATCACCGTATCGGTGGAGGCCGATATTCTGCTGCTAATCTGATTTAACAAAAGCGCAAAGACAACGGCAAAAACCACCATAGAGACATTGGTGTCCTCCACCCCAAATACCACGCCCACGGCAATTCCGGTCAGTGCAGAATGCCCCAAAGCATCCGAAAAAAATGCCATTTTCCGATTGACAATCATAGTGCCCATCAGCCCAAACAGAGGGGCGATAATCAAAACTGCCAAAAAGGCATATTTCATAAAATCATACTGTAACCAGGAAAAATCACCCATCCGAATTTCCTCCTCTTCCTGCCGACATTTCCTCGCTGTGCTCCTTTAAGCTCTCCGCCCAGGATTCCTCCCTCAGGCCGCCTGTCTGAAACACTTTTGAAAATGCCTCACTCTGAAATACCTCTTTGACGCTTCCCTGCTTTAACACCGTCTTATCCAGCAAAATCACTTTGTCCGCATAGCGCCTGACATAATCCAAATCATGGGAAATCAAAATAACCGCCAAATCATAATGCTCTTTCAGCTCATAGATTGTCTTGTAAAAAAGTTCCATGCCGTTTTTGTCAATTCCCGACACAGGCTCATCCAACAGCAGCAAATTGGGAGAATTCATCACTGCCATGGAAAGCAGCACTCTTTGAAGCTCTCCTCCGGAAAGATTGCAGACCTGTTTCTCCAGCAGATAATCCGCTTCAAAAATCTTCAAGTGTTCCAGAATTTCTTCCTTTACTTTTTTGCTTTTCATCAAAAATACCGGCACATTGCTCTGATAAGCCGCAATCATGTCGTAGACGCTGACCGGCGTCTGTTTTTCCACGTTCAGGGATTGGGGCACATAACCAATTTTTAATTTCTGAATCCGGCCGTTTTCCCTGTCTTTAAACTCAATATTTCCCGTATGTTTGATATCTCCCAAAATTGCACGAATTAACGTGGACTTTCCAGCGCCGTTGCGCCCGATTACCACATTCATACTGCCGCAGTGAATGTGCAGATTGACGTCTTCCAATATTGCCTGCTGTCCCAAGGTTACTCCCAGATGGTTTATTTTGATGCAATGCAGCCCACAGGGTCTTACCATTTTCCGCATTTTCTATTGTCCTCTCTGTTTCTGAATTATCTGTCAAAACTTTCCAATCATATTTCAGTGACGCTTTGATTATTTTTCTGATATCTCTCTTATGATATCCAGATTTTTCTGCATTCCTTTCAGATAACTGTCCTTGTCGTAACTGCCTCTTACCAAAGTGTCTAAATAATAGACGCTGCAGTCTGTCTCCTGTTCCACAGTCTCGCCTGTGTCTTTTCCATACAATTCTTCCGCCAAAATCACAGATACCTGATTCCGTTCCATCTCTTCCATCATGTCTGCCATCTCTCCTGCACTGACCTGGCGCTCCTCATCCAAATCCAGGCAATAGACCACTTTCATTCCCACCTCTTCTGTCAGATGTTCATAAGCCTCATGAAAAATCACCACAGAACTGCCTGGCACTTCCGCCTTATCTTTTTCCTGAAATCTCTTTTGAATTTCTGCGGCCTGTTCTGTCAGCTTCTCTATCTCTGCACAGTAATCCTCCGCCTGCTTCTGGTAAAACTCTGCATGGGCTTTGTCTGCATCGCTGAGTGCGTCGGCAATATTCCTCACCATCTGAGCATATTTTCTAGTGTCCATCCACCCGTGCGGATTGTCGGATTCTTCATTTTCCTCCATAGTTTTCACGAGAACAAGATTGGGATATGATTCTCCCACCTCTCCCAAAAAACTCTCAATTCCGCCTCCGTTTACCAAAAACAAATCTGCCTTTGACAATAAAATCATGTCCTGCGGTGTCAGCTGATAATCATGCATACATCCGGTCTGCGGCTCGCTGAGATTCTCAAGGATAACTCCTTCGCTGTCTCCCACCACATTCTTTGCCGCAATATACACAGGATAAAAAGAGGTGACGATATGCAGTTTTTCTTCGTCCCCTCCCCGCTCTTCCATATCCACATACATCTTTGTAAAAATAGCGCTTGCCAAAGCTATGGCAAGCAGCATACAAGTCACAAACAAATATTTCTTTTTTCTCAAAGTCTCCCTCCGTTTTGCAGGATATCTTTCATTTTTCCTATCACGCGAACTATTTCCTGCATAAGTCTATCTTTCTCCAGTTTAGCAGGCGTTTTTTCTCACCAATCACCTACAATACCTTCCTCAGCCTGCACCTTCCTCAAATCCCAGCATTTCATCCATAAATTTCCAGATTTCCTCTCTTCCCTGCTTTGTCTGGGCAGAATAGGGAAATACCAACGTATCGGATTTTACGCCCAGGCCTTCCCTTATCATTTTGATATGTTTTAGCACCTGGCTTCGCTTAATTTTGTCCAGTTTCGTGGCAATGATAATGGGATGATACCCTTGATACACCACCCACTCATACATCTGTCTGTCATTGGCCGAGGGCTCATGACGAATGTCGACTAAAAGGAAAACTGCCTGAAGCTGCTTAGAAGTATGGAGATAGTTCTCAATCATCTGGCCCCATTTCTCCTTCTCCCTGGGAGACGCTTTGGCATACCCGTACCCAGGCAAATCCACCAGATACATACAGTCGTTGATATTATAGTAATTGATAGTCTGGGTCTTTCCAGGCTGGGCAGAAGTCCGGGCAAGGGCTTTTCGATTCATCAATCCATTGATTAAGGAAGACTTTCCCACATTGGATTTTCCTGCAAAAGCCACTTCCGGCTTGTCCGTAGCCGGAAGTTTGCTTGTCACTCCGCACACCGTTTCCAAAGACACTGATTTGATTACCATACCGTTCCTCCTCGTTTTCCTTCAGGGCTTTTCCTTATTTTCTCCTGGATTTCTTCCTCTCCGGAAACTCACACCAAAGCTGCCGCCAGCACCTGTTCCATGTTTTCCACAAAGACAATTTCCAGTCCCTTTTTGATTTCCTGGGCAATCTCCGCCACGTCTGCTTCATTCTTTTTGGGCACGCACACCGTCTTGATTCCAGCATTTTTGGCCGCCAGAATCTTCTCTTTCAAGCCGCCGATAGGCAGAACTCTTCCCCTAAGGGTAATCTCTCCTGTCATTGCCACATCTTTTCTGACTTTTCTCTTGGTAATCGCTGAAAGCATTGCTGTTGCCATGGTAATGCCTGCGGAGGGGCCGTCCTTGGGTACGGCGCCTTCCGGAATATGAATGTGAATATCCCATTCCTGGAAAAATTCTTTGTCTATCTGATACTGCTCACTGACAGAGCGGATATAACTGATGCCTGCCTTGGCAGATTCTTTCATGACGTCTCCCAGCTGTCCTGTGAGCTGGAATTCCCCTTTTCCCGGCATAATATTCACCTCAATCTGCAGAGTATCTCCACCTACGCTGGTCCATGCAAGCCCTCTCACAATGCCGATTTCATCTGTCTCATTTATTAAATCAAAATTATATTTTTCTTTTCCTAACAGTTTTTCCAAGTTGTTCTCTGTTACTTTTATGCCTTTTTTGTCTTTCTGGTATATCTCTCTTGCTGCCTTCCTGCAAATCTCACCTATCTTGCGTTCCAGATTACGAACTCCCGCCTCTCTTGTATAACCATGAATCAATTTTTCCAACGCACGCTCACTGATGGATAACTGTTTTTTCTTCAAACCATTCTTCTCCATCTGTTTTGCGATGAGATGTTCCTTGGCAATATGCGCTTTCTCATTTTCCGTATAACTGCTGACTTCAATGATTTCCATGCGGTCCAGCAGCGGTTTGGGAATGCCCTGGAGGGAATTCGCAGTGGCGATAAAGAGAACTTCTGACAAATCCAGGGGAAGTTCCACATAGTGGTCCCGAAACCGGCTGTTTTGTTCACTGTCCAGCACCTCAAGCAGCGCAGAAGCTGTATCTCCCTTGTAATCGCTGCTTATCTTGTCAATCTCATCCAGCAGCATCAGGGGATTCTTCACTCCTGCATTTTTCAAACCATTGGCAATCCGTCCCGGCATAGCTCCCACATAAGTTTTTCGATGTCCGCGTATTTCCGCTTCATCCCTGACGCCGCCCAGGCTAATCCGCACATATTTCTTGTCCAGCGCCCTGGCAACAGAACGGGCAATACTGGTCTTTCCTGTTCCAGGCGGGCCCACCAGACAGATAATCGGGCTGTCGCCCTTTTTCGTCAGATTCCGCACCGCCAGAAATTCCAGCATACGCTCCTTTACCTTTTCCATTCCATAGTGGTCTTCCTCTAAAATGCGCTCTGCATTTTCCAGGCTCTTGTTGTCCTTGGACGCCTTGTTCCAGGGCAGCTCCAGAATTGTCTCAATATACCCGCGAATCACCGCACTCTCAGAAGAATTAGAAGAAACACTTTTAAAACGCTCTATTTCTTTCTCTAATTTCTCTTTCACTTCCTTGGGCGCTTTCAGTTTCTGGGTCTCTTCCAGATAGTGCTCTGCCTCTGAAACAGTGTTGTCTTCTCCCAATTCTTCGCGAATCAATTTCATCTGCTCCCGCAGAATGTATTCTTTTTGATTCTTATCTACCTTCTCTTTTACTTTTGTCTGAAACTCTGTCTTAATCTGAATGATATTGATTTCATTCAACAGTATAATCATCAGCGTCTCATATCTGTCCTGCAGAGAATCCGCTTCCAGAATTCTCTGCTTTTCCTCATACCCCACAGGCATGTTGTTGCCGATGTAATCCAACAGTTTTTCCAAATCTGTAATCTCATTCATCTGCCTTACCAGCTCTTTGCCATGTTTGGGATTCATCATGCAGTGGCGGCTAAACGTCTCCTGAATGCCCCGTATCATGGCTTCCTGAACCTCTACCGGAAGCAGCTCTTCCTCCCTCTTTAGAGATTCCACTTCTGCTGTCAGATATTCTCCCTGCTCTATTGCAGCCAAGTATGCACGGCTTTCTCCTTCCACCAGAACACGCACTACATTGTTCTGCATCTTGATTACCTGCTTAATCACCGCAATAACTCCGATTGTATATAAATCTTTTTCTTCCGGCTCTTCTGTCTCTGCATTTCTCTGAGTAACCAGAAATACCATCTGGTCCTCCATCATAGCCGTCTCCAGGGCTTTGATGGATTTACTTCTGCTCACGTCAAAATGTGCCACCATACCGGGGAGTATAGTCATTCCCCGAAGTGCCACTGCTGGAATTTTTCTGTACTTTTCATCCATGTTATCTCTCCTCAGGCAGTCATACTCTCACTGCCAAATCCAATCTCTGCTTCCTGTTCATCTTCCACTGCTGCCCGCGTTATATTGCAATGGGTGATGGATTCGTCGGAAGGAACCTGATACATTAAATCCAGCAATACTTTTTCCACAATTGCCCGAAGTCCTCTTGCTCCGGTTTTCCGCTTCAATGTTTTCTCAGCAATTGCCTCAATTGCCTCCTCATCAAAAGTCAGAGATACCCCGTCTAATTCAAACAGCGCCATATACTGCCGAATCAGAGAATTTCTCGGCTCTTTCAAAATCCGCACTAGAGCCTCTTTATCCAGCGCATCCAAAGAAACTGTAACCGGCACGCGTCCCACAAACTCTGGTATCAGACCGAATTTCACAAAATCCTGGGGCAGAGCTTTTTTCAAGATAACACCTGTATTCTTCTCCCGTTTATCTGCAATCTCAGCGTTGAATCCCATAGATTTTCTGTCCATACGGGTTTCCACAATCTTATCCAGCCCTTCAAAAGCGCCTCCGCAGATAAAGAGAATATTTGTGGTATCAATCTGAAGCAGTTCCTGCTGCGGATGCTTCCTTCCTCCCTGAGGCGGAACACTTGCCACAGTTCCCTCCAAAATTTTCAGAAGCGCCTGCTGCACTCCCTCGCCGGACACGTCCCTGGTAATGGAAGGATTCTCTGATTTTCGGGTAATTTTATCTATCTCATCAATGTAAATAATTCCTCTCTGCGCCCGTTCAATGTCGTAATCTGCCGCCTGAATAATCTTGAGCAGAATATTTTCCACGTCCTCGCCCACATAGCCTGCCTCTGTCAGCGCCGTAGCGTCTGCAATGGCAAAGGGCACGTTCAAAATACGCGCCAGCGTCTGCGCCAGCAGCGTTTTTCCACATCCAGTAGGTCCAAGCATCAGTATATTGCTCTTTTGAAGCTCTACGCCCAAATTCTGGGGAGCCATAATTCTCTTGTAATGATTGTATACCGCAACAGAGAGCACCTTTTTGGCTTCTTCCTGTCCAATAACATACTCATCCAGAAATTCTTTCAATTCTACCGGTTTCAGCAGATTGATTTCTTCCACTTCCGGTTCTATATTTTCCTCTTCTTCCAACAATTCTTCTTCAATAATTTCTGCGCAGATATCCACGCACTCGTCACATATATACGCACCGTTCGGCCCTGCAATTAATTTGCGGACCTGCCCATCTGTTTTTCCGCAGAAAGAACAGCGGATTCTGTCATCCATTCTATTTGCCATTTCTTCTTTCACCCCGTCTATTCCATTTATGCTCTTAAGGGACAGTGGCAAATTGCGCGCTGTCCCCTCATTTTTATTTTCGGTTTGTAATTACACCATCAATCAAACCATACTCTTTTGCTTCCTCAGCGGACATGTAGTTATCACGCTCCGTATCAGCAGCAATTACTTCATAGGGTTTGCCAGTGTTTTCAGATAAAATCGTGTTTAATCTTTTCTTCGTCTTTTGAATGTTATCTGCAACAATTTGAATATCTGTTGCCTGGCCTTTTGCTCCGCCGGAAGGCTGGTGAATCATAATCTCTGCATTGGGAAGGGCAAATCTCTTTCCCTTTGTTCCTCCTGCCAGAAGAAATGCTCCCATACTTGCCGCCAGTCCGATGCAGGTTGTCTCTACGTCGCACTTAATATAATTCATCGTGTCATAGATGGCCAGTCCCGCAGTTACCATTCCTCCTGGGGAGTTAATGTACAGATGAATATCTTTTCCCGGGTCCTCTGATTCCAAAAACAAGAGCTGAGCCACCACAAGACCTGCTGTGGTCTCGTTTACTTCTTCCCCCAGGAAAATAATTCTATCTTTTAACAGCCTGGAATATATATCGTAAGACCGTTCTCCTCTGCTGGTTTGTTCAACGACATAAGGTACCAAACTCATTTAGATTCCTCCTAATTTTAAGATATACACATCGCAGTCTTTCCGTTCTTCTATGCTTCCTCTACATGTTCCATAATGAAATCGACTGCTTTCTGAATAGCCAGGTCTTTTTTCATAGACTCTTTCTCGCCTTCTCCCATGTATTCCTTTAATTTATCTGCTTCCATGCCGTACATTTCCGCCATGGTGTTAATCTCAGCGTCTACGTCTTCATCAGAAATTTCAATTTTCTCTGCCTCTGCAACTGCTTCCAGCACCAAACTGGACTGAATACGCTTCAGTGCGTCCGGTTTCATTTGCTCCATCAACTGCTCAATTGTACTTCCAGTAAACTGCATGTACTGCTCCATGCCTAAGCCCTGCTGTGCAATTCTGTTAGCAAAATCATCCACCATAGAGCGTGTCTGGGTGTCTACCATTGCATCTGGAATCTCCATCTGGGAATCTTCGATAACTTTCTGAATCGCCTCATCCTCTTTTTTGCGCTTTGCTTCATTTTCCTTGCGCTCTGTCAGTTTCTTCTCAACGCTCTCTTTATATTCTGCAAGTGTGTCAAATTCTGATACATCCTGAGCAAATTCATCATCCAGTTCTGGCAGTTCTTTTGTCTTGATTTCGTTGATTTTTACCTGAAATACAGCCGCTTTTCCTGACAGCTCCGGTGCATGGTAATCTTCTGGGAATGTCACGTTTACTTCCACGTCATCTCCCGTATTCTTTCCAATCAACTGCTCCTCAAAGGTGTCAATAAAGGAATGAGAGCCAATGACCAGAGAGTGATTTTCTCCCTTTCCGCCTTCAAAAGCCTCACCGTCCACAAATCCTTCATAATCAATCACAGCTGTGTCTCCGTCAGCCACTGCCCGGCCCTCTACTGTAATCATTCTCGCGTTGTTCTCACGCTCTCTCTCTATCTCAGCAGCCACTTCTTCCTCTGTCACTGCCACTTCCACTTTCTCCACCTGAACGCCTGTGTATTTCCCAAGTGTTACCTCTGGCTTCACTGCAACCTCAGCGGTAAAAATAAAATTCTTGCCTTTCTCTAACTGCTCCACACCAATGGAAGGAGAAGAAACAATCTCCAGTCCGGATTCCTCCGCTGCCTTCGGATACTCCTGAGACACAAGCTCATTCACTGCATCTTCGTAAAAAATTTCCACGCCGTACATTTTCTCAATCATATGTCTCGGCACTTTTCCTTTCCGAAATCCCGGAAGGCTGATTTTGCTTTTCTGCTTCGTATATGCATTCTGAATTGCTTTTTCCAATTCTTCTGCTGAAACCTCAACGGTGAGTTTTGCCATATTTTTCTCTAAATTTTCCACCTGTACACTCATTACTACTGTTTCCTCCTTCAATATATACCTTAATCCTTATAACTTTTATTACTATATCAGGCTGAAACCGCTATATTTCTTCTTACACAAACTCATTTAGAAATATAAGATAAACTCCCGTCTCTATAATCTATAAATAATAAGAAGAAAAGCTAGTCTCGCTCTTACAATCATTTTGCAATTATAGCACACTTTTTTTGAAAATACCAGCACTTTTTTAAGAATGTACTGCATCCTTCGCAGTTCAGTCAGAGTCGGGTACCCCGCAGCGGGCTGACAGAGCATCAAACTTGCAGCGCAGCAGAACTACGGAGTATTTGACTCTCACGGCAATCGCCAAACATCTGCGGCTGCCTGCCCGCAGAAAGCCATATTCTTTTACAAAATGCAGAAATCCAAAAACGCTTTTTACCAGACGTCTGTAAATCTGGTAAAAAGCGTTTCTCTCTATTCCACATCCAGAAGTTCCTGCATAAAGTTGCAGTAATCACTCCTCTTATCCTTGATAAAATTGATTGCCGTAGAGGGATGGCTGTTTAGAATACCCGTCAGAAGATAAGGAATGTCATAGCCCCATACTGCTCCTTCCGCTTTTAATTTCAACATATGTTTCTCCACAAACCGAATCATCGGAATCTCATCATACTTGGGATTTTTCAGGAAGCTCAGCAGGGACTCCATAAAACAGTTTCCGGCGCCCCGGCCCATTCCGCTCACTGTGGCATCCAAAAGGCTGACGCCCATGCGGCAGGCCTCAATGGTATTTGCAAAGGCAAGCTGCTGATTGTTATGGGCATGAATTCCGACTATTTTGCCGGAAGCCTCCGCTGCCTCCACATATTTCTGAGATAGTTTTGTCACCTGTTCCGGATAAAAGTAACCAAAACTGTCCACAAGATAAATAACGTCCACAGAGCTCCTGCTCAGAAGCGCCAGTCCTGCGTCCAAATCATCTGTATTCACTTTGGAAACTGCCATAATGTTGACAGTCACCTCATAGCCTTTTTTCTTGAAATCCTCTATCATCTCTATGGCTGTCGGAATCTGATGGATGTAGGTAGCCACGCGTACCATATCCACAACACTGTCTTTTTTCGGAGGAATGTCTTTCTTGTAGTCGCACCTTCCCACATCTGCCATAATGGAAATTTTCAAAGGCGTCTTGTTCTCTCCCACAATGGCCCGGATATCTTTTTCATCGCAGAATTTCCACTTGCCGAAATCCTTGGGATTAAACAGCTCTTTTGAGGCCTTATAGCCAAACTCCATATAGTCAACGCCGGATTTTATATTCGCTTCATACAAATCCCGGACAAATTCGTCTGTAAATGCAAAATTATTTACAAGTCCGCCATCTCGCAAGGTGCAGTCCACAACCTTGATATCGGGACAATAATCCATCAATGTTCTCTTGTTGCACTGTTTTTCGCTCATGTCTTATCCCTCCATATTCGCACTTTAAATTTCTACACTTTAAACCGTTAAAGTTCCTTTATCATACAAAATATTATTTCATTTGTCAATAGAAAACTGTATAATCCCGCTCAAACAATTCCTCGCTGATTTGACGGCGCAAAATTTCTTCCGGAACCCTCTGAAGGAGTCTGTCAATGACAAACTCCTTGCTCTTCTGTCTGTATTTGGGCAGCTGGTTCTGCTCCTGAATATGAGCCAGCTCCGGCCTCCACAACAGGCTCATTTTTTTCTTCCAGTTTACGCCTGGATTTTCTCTGGCCTTCCGAAGAACATAGAAATCAGGTTTTCCTTCCTCCAGTTCCACTGTGATAATGCCCCACCACTGGGGAACGTGTTCTTCCACATGGTTCCCATGCTTCGTGCCTGCCACAATATAATTGTAATCAAAATACTGATTGTAGTCCCGCACCTGTCTGCCGAGACGGGCGTAAGTGTCTGCATCGCTTTTGATTTCCAATCCGCAGAGGGCTTCCGGCAGCACCATCACCACGTCTGCCCTGGATTTTCCCATCTTTTTCTCTTCCAGGATTCTGATTTTTCCATATTTCTCTTCCAGGAAGTCAAAAAGAGGTTCCCGGATGTCTCTGTCGTACAGCATATTTCTCATTCTCTTCTCATCATCCATCTGCTCCACTTTCCTGCTGTCTGTCAAAACAGCCGCAGATTTTTCCTCTGCCTCTTTCCTGGAATGCAGCATAACATCCATGGACAAACATTTTCATTATGAGAAACATCCGGCTGAAAATAAACATCTTTTCCCCTGTTGCACTCATATACAAAATCTTTCCAGGATTTGCTGGTGTAAGCTGAGAAATCTCCGTATACTGCAAATCTTACTCCATAATTGATAAATTTCTGCAGTATTTCTCCTGCCAGACGAGTGCTCAAAACGAAAAAATCATCTGTAACAGCTTCCTTCATTTACAGCTTTTCCTCCATTCTGTGTATTTTTCACACAGGCAGCGTTGAAAATCCTTTCACTATTTCTCTCTGTTTCATTTACACGTTTTTAAACTGCGCCATATACAAATCGTAATAATGTCCTTTTTTCTCCATCAGTTCTTTTGGACTTCCCTGCTCTAAAATTCCGCCTTTATCAATCACAAAAATTCGGTCTGCCCGCTGAATGGTAGAGAGACGGTGGGCAATGACAAAGCTGGTACGGCCTTTCAGCAGCATTTCGATTCCTTTCTGAACCAGAATCTCCGTGTGGGTGTCAATGCTGGAAGTCGCCTCGTCCAGTATCAGAATTTTTGGCATGCTCACCATAGTTCTGGCAAAGGCAATCAACTGTCTCTGTCCTATGGACAGACCTGCTCCCCGCTCCTTTAACACCGTGTCATATCCCTTTTCCATTTTCATAATAAATTCATGGGCATTTACCGCTTTTGCGGCCGCGATGATTTCCTCATCTGAAGCGTCCATTTTTCCGTAAAGAATATTCTCTTTTACCGTACCCTGGAAAATAAAGTTTTCCTGAGTCATCACGCCCATCTGGCACCGCAGGCTTTCCATAGACACTTTCTGAATGTCATGCCCGTCAATGAGAATTCTCCCTTCCTGAATATCGTAAAATCGGCTGATTAAGTTGACAATCGTAGTCTTACCGGCTCCTGTCGGCCCTACCAGCGCAATGGTTTCCCCAGGATTAATCTGAAAATTCACATCTTCCAGTACTTTCGTTTCTGCCGGCGTTCCCTCATCATAGGTAAAGGACACATGTTCAAACTCCACCCGTCCTTCAATCTCCGGCAGTTTTGCCACATCTTCGTCGTCATAGATATCCGGCTGTGTGTCTAAAATTTCAAAAATACGCTCTGCAGCAGTCAGATTGGTAATCACCTGGTTATAAAAATTGCTCAAATTCATTACCGGATTCCAAAACATATTGATATAGGTTCCGAAAGCCACCAGCATACCGATACTCACATAGTCGCTTCCAATCATCTGAATCCCCACCCAGTAGAGAATCATTGCACCAAGCCCCCAGCAGAAATCAATGGACGCCCCGAACATATCTGCAATCCGCACTGCGCTGATAAAGGAATTTTCATGCTCTTTTACCAATCCTGCAAAAATATCCTGGGTCTCTTCCTCCGCATGAAAACTCTGAACCACATTCATTCCCGCAATCCCCTCATGGACATAAGCATTCAGATTGGAACCTTTTTTGCGGAAAATCTGCCAGCGTGCATGGGAAAATTTCTGGATAAACCAGATGGCAGCGGCCATCACCGGAATACTGCTTAAGGAGGCAAGGGCCAGTCTCCAGTCTTTTACCACCATAATCACCACAACGCCGCAGATTGTGATGAAATCCGGAATTAATGTAGTTACCGCGTTGACCAGCACATTTTTCAGAGAATTCACATCCCCGATAATCCGGGCCAGAATTTTCCCTGTAGGACGGCTGTCGAAAAAGGAAAATGACAGAGTCTGAATATGTTCATAGAGCTCCTGGCGGATATCCAAAAGAACTTGATTGGATATCCGGGCCATCACATACATCCGCACCTTTACCATTACAATAAAAATCACATTTAAAATTACTGTAACCACAGCCAGTTTTCCCAGTCCCTGCAAATCCTTATTTGCAATGTACACATCAATGGCCTCCTCAATAATCAGAGGATTGATGAGGGAAATTACAACTGTAATCAGCATACAAACCAACACTCCAAATACCTGGAGCTTATATTGAAAGAGATAGGAAAACAGTCTTTTGAGGGTTTCCTTTTTTCCAATTCCCTCTAACCGTTCATCTTCTCTGTATGAATTAACTGCCAAAATATCACCTGCTTTCTGTTGACGCTTTTCTGCCAATCTCGTGAAATGCTTTGCATTTCCCTCGCTGGCCCCTCTCCCCTTGAAATCCCTTCCTCTTTTGCCAATCTCGTGAAATGCTTCACATTTCCCTCGCTGGCCCCTCTCCCCTTGAAAT
>JAAWLS010000034.1 GCA_022798035.1 Lachnospiraceae bacterium
GGAAGCTGGCGGATTTTCTGCGTGGCTTCATAGCCGTTCATAATCGGCATTTGAATGTCCATGAGAATTAAATCAAAATAATATTCCGGCGAGGATTCAAACATTTCCACTGCCTGTGCCCCGTGGCTGGCAGCTTCCACCTGAACGCCGATGAGCGACAAAATTTCTTTGGCAATCTCCTGATTTAATTCTACGTCCTCTACCAGAAGAACCCGGTACTGGCTGTAATCTATATCTAAATTTACATGAGAATCTTTCTCACTCTGAGATTCATTTGTCAGGTTTGACAAAGTCTCCAAAAGCCTGCTTTTGAAGAGCGGGCAGGGGACAAAGGCGTTGACGCCGGCCCGGGTTGCCCGGTATTCGATTTGTGCCCAGTCATCTTCTGAGGCCAGAAGGATAGGGAATTCCTGGCCGGCCGACTGGCGTACATGTGCAGCCAGTTCCAGCACAGGCATATCATTCAGCTCCTGTCCCAGCAGCATAGCGCAGGGCATACGGTTCTCATATTTCATTTCTGTCAGCCATGTGACGGCTTCCAGGCCGGACTTTTTGCGTACGGGAACTAATCCGCCGTCTTTGAGGTATTCCGTAATCTGAGGTATTCTGTTATCCAGACTTTCTGCAATCAAGACAGTTTGACCGACAGGGAGCACAAGTTCTTTTTGATTCTGAGAGGAGATTACAAGAGGAATCTCCACGTGGAAGCAGCTGCCGACGCCTTCCTCGCTTTCCACGGTGATTCGGCCGTTCATGGAATCCACCAGATTTTTAACGATAGCCATGCCAAGACCAGTGCCCTCAATTTTGCTGGTTGCAGCGTTGTTCACCCGCTCAAAGGGGACAAAAATACGCTTGAGAAATTCCTGGCTCATACCAAGACCGTTGTCTCGGCACAAAAAGTCAAACCATACGAGAGGCTTCTCAGATGGTGTATCAGTGGAATACTGCTGAAAACGCACATAAATTTCCCCGTTTTCTAAAGTATATTTCACAGCATTTCCTATGATATTCACCAGAATCTGTCTGAGACGCAGCGCATCTCCAATTAAAGATTCTTCATGAATCAATCCGATTTCTATTTGAAGGTTCTGGTTTTTCTGGGCAGCCTGAGGCAGAACGATAACAGCGATATCGTGAATTAAATCAGCCAGAGAGAATTCTTCCTCGTTTAAGGCCAGGCGTCCGCTGTCAATCCGCGACATATCCAAAACATCATTTACCAGGCTCATTAAATGGGCAGAGGCTGTCTTTATTTTAAGGAGGCAGTCCTGCACTCTGGCCTTTTCGTCAATGTGGGACAGACCAATGGAGGTCATGCCCATAATGGCATTCATGGGTGTGCGGATATCGTGAGACATGCTGGACAAAAAACTGCTTTTGGCCTTGTTGGCTGACTCTGCTGACTTTAGAGATTCCTCCAAACTGGCATTTCTTTCTTCCAATTCAGCGATGCGCTGCTGTTGTTTCAGAATAAGTTCTGAAAAATCAACAGATTCCTGTTCTGCCGGGGAAGATGCCAAGTTTTTATTTTTGCTGTTTTTTTCTATTATTTCCATAGGATAAATGCCCCTTTGTAATCCATAATTAAAAATATTATAGCACAGATAAAATGAATGTGCACGGCATTTTGCGTCGTCCTCGGATTGCGAATTGCCGCCGCAAAATTTACAGAAAATCGTATAGACACAAAAATAGGGGTAAAATATAATGAAATACAAAATTAGGAGTTGATAAAAATGATAAAAGTCGGCATATGTGACGAGGGGCAAATATGCAGAGCAAATATCGGAAAGCTGGTGAAAAAATATTTTACAAAGCGCAGTTTAGAATATCAATTGAGGGAATATGAATCTGGGAAATCATTTATGGAACAGGGAGAAAAGGTGGATATTCTTCTTCTGGACATAGAAATGGAGGGAATTTCAGGGATTCAGCTGAAAAACTGGCTGAATCAGAAAAAATCGGACACAAAAATTATTTTTGTGACGAATCATACGGAGGGGATGACGGAAGCATTCGGCAGAAATGTATATGGATTTCTCAAGAAACCGCCGGAACCTGGCGAGCTTGAAATATGTCTGGGGCGAATCACGGAAGAAATTGAAGAAAATGAAAGTCTTACCATAAAAAGCATAAACCAGGAATTTGTAATAAAAATCAAAAATGTTTTCTACTTTGTATCTGAGAAAAAGTACAGTCGTATGGTGAGTGGAAATGGAGTGCATTTCTGCGATATGAGCCTGTCTCAATTGGAAGAAAAATTGAAATATCAATCTTTTTTTCGATGTCATAGGAGTTATCTTGTAAATTTAAGAAATATCTATTGTATCAAAGACAATGTCTGTATGAAAAATGGAGATGTTATCCCCGTCAGTAGAAGAAAAGTGAAAAATTTAAAAGATTCCTATCAATTGTATATAGAGAAAAAAGTACAATGACAAAGGGGAAATGCGGCATAAACTTCAAGGATTTGAAAATGACCGTTTATTCCCAAATTTGACCGTTGGTTCCCTTGTCCTTGCAGGGGCCTTCTGGAATCCATTATGATGGAAACAGGTAGTTGTAAAAATATCCGAAAAACCTGTCTCGCATTTCCGGATGTCTTTGCAGTACCTTAGAAAAGGAGAAATGGAGGTGGAATATGTTTTAAGGAGCGGCTGTTTGTCCCGGAACAGGCCGTAAAGAGTTTCGCGTGTTATAAAAGCAGGACAGGAAAAATATTTTACAAAAGAGAAAAGAAATACAAAGGAGAAAAGTACAAAAGAGAAAAATGAGAGAAAAACTGAAGGAACAAGACGTATGCGTAAATGCAGAACATCTGACTGGAGTGGAAGCAGGAATGGCTGCGGAAAAGATACCGTCGGGGAACCGAAAGGAATGAGGCTGCAGTATAGGTACAATTCTATTATCAGCATTCTGCTTATTCTAGTACTTATCACTCTGTTTTTTCTTGAGTTTGGAACAGGCCATATCAGCAATGTCGTTATAAAGACAGAAGAATCAAAGCTGCACAGCGAAGAGGAAATTGAGGAGGCCGCAAATGTTCTGAAGTATTATTTTTTCCTGCATATGCCAGGTTTTGAGCTGAGAGAATTATCTTACAGAGAAGAGAATATCTGCTCAATGGCGGAAGAATTGCTTGAAAAGGGGAAGATAAAAAGTATTGATGATTTCATTGTGTTTGAATCAGTGCATATGAAGATACACGATTACAAGGGAAGCGCGTCGATGAAAGTGGAGAAGTCTGGCTACCGCTGGGTGATGATTCGCGAAAACGCTGCAGGACCTTGGAAGGTGGACGCTTCTCTGTGCAGATAGTGCATAGATGGAAAATTGTCAAGGAAAACGCAGGGGTATCTAAGAGCATAGAAATGCTTCAAAAAAATTAAAAAACAAAAGTGAAAGCCAGGTGATATGCGGGAAGTATTGCCTGGCTGAACTGTTATATAAAATGTAAACCGATATAATAAATAAGTTGACAATTGGAAGGCTCTTGTGTATATTATTGGTAAATGAAGTTTGAAAAATGAAACATTATCATGTAATATAACAGGAGGAAGATTATGGAAACAAAATTAACAGTGAAAGAAATTGTGTGCGGAGGGATGTTTACAGCCCTTGTGGCAGCGGGAGCTTTTATTCAGGTTCCGGTGCCGGGAATGGATTATTTTACGCTGCAGTTTTTGTTTGTGCTGCTGGCAGGAATGATTCTGGGCTCTAAAATGGGGGCTGTCAGTGTGGGAGTTTATGTGCTGCTGGGCCTCTGCGGGCTGCCTATTTTTGCAGCAGGCGGTGGAATTTCTTATATTTTCCGCCCCAGTTTTGGATATTTGGCAGGATTTATCCTGACGGCTTTTGTGGTGGGACTGATGGTAGAAAAATTTCCCCAGAAAGGCTATGGGAAATATTTGATGGCGGCTTTTGGAGGCTTTGTAGTCACTTATGCCATCGGTTTAACTTACAAATATTTGATGCTGAACTTTTATGTGGGAGAAAAGACGGCTTTCGCAATGGTGCTGGCAGATTGTTTTCCGCTGGACATGCCGGGTGATATCGTACTTTGCTTTCTGTCCGCTGGGCTGGCGGTACGTGTGGCCCCGGCTTTCAGAAGCATAATAGGAATCTCGGCAGGCCGGCAGCAATAAAGACATTAGGGAAAAGACGGAGGTTAAATATGGAGATAGAAATGCTGAAAAAGAAGGTCCTGAAAGGGGAGCAGATAGAGAAAGAGGAAGCCCTGGCATTGGCGGAAATGCCTTTAGAAACGCTCTGTTCTGGAGCAGATGAGATTCGCAGGGCTTTCTGTGGAAATGCGTTTGACCTCTGTACTATTATAAATGGAAAAAGTGGAAAATGTTCTGAAAATTGTAAATACTGTGCACAGTCCTCTTTTTACAAGACAGATGTAGAGAATTATCCTCTGCTGGGAGAAAAGGAGCTGACAGAGCAGGCGAAATACAACAGTGAGCGCGGGGTGCCCAGATATTCCATCGTCACTTCCGGAAAAAGACTGAGTGGACGGGAAGTGGAGGAAGTCTGCAGGAGCATTCGTAAAATCAAAGAGTCTGTGGATATTTCGGTCTGTGTCTCTTTTGGACTGCTGGACGAGGCGGCCTTTCGTAAAATCAAAGAGGCGGGAGCTGTAAGAGTACATAATAATTTGGAGACGTCGGCTGGATATTTTCCGAAAGTATGTACGACCCATACACAGGAGGACAAAGTGAATTCTCTGAAAGCTGCACAGAGAGCGGGCCTCAGCGTCTGCAGCGGCGGTATTATGGGACTGGGTGAGCGTATGGAGGACCGCATTGACATGGCATTGAGGCTGCGGGAACTGGGGGTGAATTCTGTGCCCATCAATATGCTGAATCCCATTCCGGGTACTCCTTATGAGAATAACCCCAGGCTGACAGAGGATGAAATGTGCAGGATTACAGCAGTATTTCGGTTTCTGCTGCCTAAGGCATTTATCCGTCTGGCAGGCGGCCGGGGCTTGATGAAAGACCAGGGACGCAGATGCTTCCTGTCAGGAGCCAATGCAGCTATTACAGGAGACATGCTGACTACTGCTGGAATTACCATCAAGCGGGATATGGAAATGCTGGAAGAGCTTGGTTATCAGGTGGTGAGAGATTGTGAGTAAAGGACTATTTATAACAGGGACAGGAACGGATGTGGGCAAAACTTATGTGACGGCCCTCTTAGTCAAAGCGCTGGAAGAAGCAGGAGTAAAAGGAGCTTACTACAAAGCGGCAGTCAGCGGAAATATCAGAGAAAACGGAAGACTGATTCCGCAGGATGCAGATTATGTAAAGAGAGTTTCCGGGCTGTCACAGCCCTTAGAGACCATGGTTCCCTATATCTATGAGCAGGCAGTTTCTCCCCATTTGGCATCCAGACAGGAAGGAAATCCCGTGGAGCTTGCGGTTGTCCGGCAGAAATATAAGGAGCTGTGCCAGGAATATGACTATATCACAATGGAGGGAAGCGGAGGAATCTTGTGTCCTCTGCACTGGGAAGAGGAAAGAGAACTTTGGCTGGAAGATATAGTCCGGGATTTGGAACTTCCCTGCCTTATTGTTGCAGATGCGGGATTGGGAACCATCAATGCCACAGTGCTGACAATCGAATATTTAAGAATGAGGCAGATAAAGGTAAAAGGCGTGATTTTGAATCGTTTTCATCCGGATAATCTGATGGAGCAGGACAATCGAAGAATGATAGAAAAAAGAGGACGGGTACCGGTAGCTGCCTGCACAGCAGAAGACGCAGAGACAATAGAGATTTCAGTAAAAGAGCTGATGGCCTTGTATGAATAGATATGCTGGGAAAGATTTTTATAATTTTCATTAAAATATGATATAATAAATAGCATATGTTTTACAAGGGAGGAATACATCATATGCTGTTAATCAAACAGGGAAATATCTACGATGCCGTCCACAGAGAACCCTATGTGGCGGATATTTTGGTAGAAAAAGGAAAAATCACAAGAATTGACACTTCTATCAGTGAGAAATCGGTAAAAGGAGCCAGAGTATTGGATGCCGCGGGACTGAGGGTCTATCCTGGTTTCGTGGAGGCGCACTGCCATCTGGGACTGGACGGATATGCCATTGGATTTGAAGGGGCAGATTACAATGAGATGACAGATGCTTTGACGCCGCAGCTGTCAGCGGTAGACGGAATCAACCCGCAGGATGAGAGCGTCCGCCTGGCCAGAGAAGGAGGCGTTACATGTGTGGCGGCAGGGCCAGGCAGTTCCAACGTACTGGGAGGAACTTTTACCGTATATAAAACAGCTGGAAAACGCATTGACGACATGGTAATCAAAGAAAAAGCAGCCATGAAATGTGCATTTGGAGAGAATCCTAAACGCTGTTATAAAGACAAAGAAATATATTCCCGCATGACGACGGCTTCCAAACTGCGGGTTATGCTGGAAAAGACAAAAGAATATCTTGCGAAAAAGGAGGCGGCCGGAGAGGATATCAGCAAAAAACCTGCTTATGATGCCAAATTAGAAGCCTTGATTCCAGTAATCCAGGGAGAAATGCCGCTGAAAGCCCATGCACATCAAGCCAACGACATCTATACGGCTATCCGCATTGCCAAAGAATTTCAGCTGGGACTTACCATAGACCACTGTACAGACGGTTCCTTGATTGCGGAAGACTTGGCGAAAGAAGGGTACCCTGTGGCTGTCGGCCCCACTTTTGGCCATGCGACAAAGTTTGAATTGAAAAATAAGAATTTCCATACGCCGGGAGATTTGGCCAGGGCGGGCTGTCAGGTGTCCATCATAACGGATTCTCCCATTATACCGCAGCAATACCTTGCCCTCTGCGCAGGACTTGCTGTAAAATCCGGCATGGACGATTTTGACGCGCTAAAGGCGATTACCATTCATGCAGCGAAACATATCGGAGTGGAGACGCGGGTAGGTTCTCTGGAGGTTGGAAAAGACGGGGATTTTGTGATAGCACAGGGAAATCCAATGGTATCAGACACAAAGATTCAGTATGTATTGATTGATGGGGAAATTGTGTACAAAAATGAATGATAATATAATGTGAATTGCGTATAGCAGAGAAGTAATTATATAATGTGAAAATAATGGAAGGAAAGCGTTGCCTTGCGGCAACGCTTTTGGGGGAGTAAATTTATGAAATGTTTCATGGGGTGCCACATCTTGGGCGGTGGCACCAATTTATGTAAAATAACTTTATAAAAATAAAGTTATTTTATTTTTTGTCGAAGCTGATAACGATGCGCGCTTGTTGTTATCAACTTCATTTGATATAACGAGTATAGAATATAAATGTGTGCAAACTGTGGACAATTTCTAAAAGAAAGATAAAGAATTCGAAAGAAATTATGAAGAAAACGTAAAAAAGATATTTTGATGAAACGGAGCCTTTGGCAGAGCATGAACGGAATGACGTATTTACGCAATAATTCAGCTGAAAGTGATTGCTAGAAAGAGGCGGCAATGATATAATGTAAAAAGTTCTGAACAGAGCCAGCCCTATAAGATAAAGGCGCTGAAAGATGTTTTTGAACCCTTAATCTATATGGGAAAACAAAGGGATAAGAGGAAGAAAGGAGCATTTTATATGAGTAAGTCAAAGGTATATTTCACAACGTTTAAAACTTCATACACAGAAAACATTCCGAGTAAATTGAAACGCCTGATTTTGACAGCCGGAATCAAAGAAATTGATTTTACAGATAAGTATGCTGCTGTCAAGATACATTTTGGAGAACTTGGAAATCTTGCATTTTTGCGGCCAAACTATGCAAAGGTGGTCGTGGATGTGATAAAGGAGCTGGGCGGAAAAGCATTTTTGACAGACTGCAATACACTGTATGTGGGAAGTAGAAAAAATGCGCTGGACCATCTTGACACGGCTTATGAGAATGGATTTACCCCGTTTTCCACCGGGTGTCATGTTATCATAGCGGATGGATTAAAGGGAACAGATGAAGAGCTGGTTCCGGTAGACGGAGAGTATGTAAAAGAGGCAAAAATCGGACGCGCCATTATGGATGCAGACGTGTTCATTTCTCTGAGCCATTTTAAAGGACATGAGATGGCAGGTTTCGGAGGAGCTTTGAAAAACATCGGAATGGGCAGCGGTTCCAGAGCCGGCAAGATGGAAATGCACAGCGAAGGCAAACCTTATGTCAATCAGGAAAAATGTGTGGGATGTGGAATGTGTACAAAGGTCTGTGCTCACACGGGAGTGACTGTCACAGATAAGAAGGCTTCCATCAATCAGGAAAAATGTGTGGGATGCGGACGCTGTATCGGTGTTTGTCCGAAAGACGCCATAGAGCCAAGCTTCGGCAAATCCAACGATGTGATGAATTACAAGATAGCAGAATACAGCAAGGCAGTTATTCAGAACCGTCCCCATTTTCATATTTCCATTGTCTGTGATGTGTCCCCGAATTGTGACTGCCACGCAGAAAATGATATTCCAATTATCCCAAATGTGGGAATGTTTGCCTCCTTTGACCCGGTGGCCCTGGATGTTGCATGTGCGGATGCCTGCAACCGTCAGCCAATAATAAACGGAAGTGTGCTCTGTGAGAATAAAGAACATGACCATGAAGAGGGCCATGACCATTTTCACATTACACATCCGGACACCAATTGGAAATCCTGCGTAGAGCACGGAGAGAAGATTGGAATCGGAAGCCAGGAATATGAATTGATAGAAATTTAAGTTTTGAAGAAACTCTGGCTGAGTCAGGGTTTTGCAGTAGAATTCAAATGCCGGGACTGGAATTATTCCAGTCATTTGAATTTCAAGTGGAGGAGAGAATCTGTGTCTAAAAAAGTAAGGAAGAAAGTATGGAAAATACTTCTGCTGTCTATGATTGGGGCTGCAATGTCAGGTATGTGTGTGATGGCGGAGAAGCAGAAAGAAGTCAATATTGTGTTTACCCATGATTTGCATTCTCATCTGTCTCCTTTTTATTTGGAGGAAGAAGGAGAAGAGAAGAGCGTCGGCGGGTTTGCCAGAATGATGACATATTTGAAAGAACGGCGCGCGGAAGATGAAAATCTGCTGTTTTTGGACGGCGGAGATTTTTCTATGGGAACACTGTACCAGACCGTGTATGAGACACAGGCCTCTGAGCTGAGGATGCTGGGATTCCTGGGAGTAGATGCGACTACTTTTGGAAATCATGAGTTTGATTATCGAAGTAAAGGACTTGCAAATATGCTGGGAGCTGCCAAGGACAGCAAAGATATAGTGCCGCCTTTGGTAGTGTGCAACATTGACTGGAAGGCCACACTGGAGGGAGACAAGGCCCAGGAAGGGAAATTGCTGCAGAAGGCATTTGAGGAATATGGAGTGAAACCCTACCTTATGCTGGAGAAAGGCGGCGTTAAAATTGCAGTTATCGGCGTGTTCGGTGAAGATGCGCTGGCGTGTGCGCCTACTTGCGCTCTGACATTCCGGGATTCTGTGGAAGCGGTAAAAGAGACAGTGGAGGAGATTCAAAAGAAAGAGAATCCGGATATGATTGTGTGCGTGTCCCACAGCGGTACCTGGGCAGATGCAAAGAAATCAGAAGATGAACTGCTGGCCAAGGGAGTGCCGGAGCTGGACTTGATTGTCAGCGGCCATACCCACAGTGTTCTACAGGAGCCTATTATCCACGGGGATACGGCTATCGTGTCTACCGGAGAATACGGAGCACGTATCGGTTCTCTGAAGATGAGCCAGAAAGAGAACGGAAGATGGAGCGTTTCAGACTACAATCTGACGCTTCTGGATGAGAGCTATGACAGCGATAAGGAGACGGAAGAAAAGATAGAAGAGCTGGGAGAAACGATTGACTCAGAATATCTCTCACAATTTGGATATACCAAAGACCAGGTATTAGTGCACAATCCCTGGGAGTTTACCGAGATAAACGAATTGGGTGAAAAGCTGCAGGAGGAAACGCTGGGAAATCTGCTGGCAGATTCTTACCTGTATACAGTCAACAACAGTGATACGGGAGATGAGAATCCGGCAGTTATCGCAGTGGTGCCAAGCGGCTGCATCCGGGACACTTTCCGCAAAGACAAAGATATTACAGTGGCAGATGTTTTTCAGACACTTTCTCTGGGAATCGGTCCGGATGGAGTGCCAGGCTATCCGCTAATCAGCGCTTACTTTACCGGAAAAGAATTGAGGACAATGGCAGAGGTGGACGCATCCATTTCCCCCATGATGTCCACGGCCCAGTTATATGTCAGCGGGCTTACTTATACTGTAAATCCCAACCGGATGATAATGAACCGAGTGACGGATGTGGAGCTGAAAGATATTTCCGGCAATATACAGGAACTGGAGGACGATAAGCTTTACCGTCTAGTGGCAGACCTTTACAGCGGACAAATGCTGGGAGCCGTGACGGAAATGTCTCACGGGCTTCTCTCAATTGTACCAAAGGATGCTCAGGGAAATGAGATATCCATGGAGAACTTGGAGGACTGCATTATCTATGCAGATGGCCGGGAGCTGAAAGCCTGGGTGTGTGTGGCGCGGTATTTGGAATCCTTTGAGGAGAAAGGGGAAGAAGCGGAGATACCAGAGTATTACAATGCCACTCACCAGAGAAAAGTCATAGATGATGATGACAGCATTGGAGCAATTTTGAGAAATCCCAGCCAGATTGCCGCGGCAGTTTTCGGCATTGGAGCGGGAATTGTCATTTTGCTGGCGGTGATAATTGTGCTGGCTGTGAGGCGAAGACGAAAAAAGAAACTGCAGTAGAACGTGAGGTGCGCAGGAAGAAATTCTGACTGCAAACCCACCGTCATAACAGATTCCCGTGCAAAAACATTTGAATCGTCATAATAGAAATGTTTAGCGGAAAATAAGAAAAGCGGACCAGACCACAAGGGTACCCTGAAGGGGACGGTGCAGCACATACAGAAAAGTTTTACGAGATTTCTGTGCCCCTGTGCCTTTGTGCCCAGGGGTTTTTCTGTCACAGGAAACAGTTCTGCTTAAAAACGATTGTGCAGGTTCCCAAAAGAGGCAGAGGCTGCTCTGCGTGACACAGACAGGAGGATTTATGGAACAGACAAAAGCGTTGATTGATAAACTGGAGGCAGTCTCTCATCTGGCAGAGGAAGAGTGGATTTCACTGATTGAGAACCGTGACAGCGAGACGGCAGAATATCTTTTTGCCAAATCCCAAAAATGGAGGCAGAAATATTACGGCAATAAAGTGTATACCAGAGGACTGATTGAATTTACCAATTACTGCCGAAATGACTGTTATTACTGTGGAATCCGCAGAAGCAACCGAAAGGCTCAGCGGTACCGGCTGACAAAAGAGGAAATTATGGAGTGCTGCCGCATTGGATATGGGCTGGGATTCCGGACGTTTGTGCTTCAGGGGGGAGAGGATGGTTTCTTTTCCCAGGAAGTTTTGGAGGATATTGTCCGTACTATTCGAAAAGAATACCAGGACTGTGCCATTACTCTCTCCATCGGAGAACGCTCTTACGAGAGCTATGAAAGGCTGTTTCAGGCGGGAGCCGACAGGTATCTGCTCCGCCATGAAACCGCAGAGGAGGCCCATTACAAAAAACTGCATCCGGCAGAACTGTCTTTGGAAAATCGAAAGAGGTGTCTGTATGGTTTAAAGAAAATCGGATATCAGACCGGAACCGGATTTATGGTGGGAAGCCCCGGGCAGACTCCAAAACAGCTGGCAAAAGATATGATGTTTATACGGGAACTGGAGCCTCATATGGTAGGTATCGGGCCCTTTATCCCGCACCATGAAACGCCTTTTGCCAAGGAAGAAGGCGGCACTTTGGAGCTGACGTTGTTTCTGATAGGACTGCTGCGGGTGATGCTGCCCAAACTGCTGCTGCCTGCCACCACGGCGCTGGGAACCATCCACCCGCTGGGACGGGAAAAAGGAATTCAGGCAGGGGCAAACGTGGTGATGCCCAATCTCTCCCCCACTTCTGTGCGGAAAAAATACGAGTTGTACGATAACAAAATCTGCACAGGGGACGAGGCGGCGGAGTGCCGGAATTGTCTGGGGCGGCGGATGGAAAATATTGGCTGTGAGCTGGTGACAGACCGGGGAGATTTTGCAGTGTGAGAAAGTGCGGCCGCAGTATGAATGCAATTGAGATAGAACATCACGATATAAGGAGGAAAAGAAATGTACAATGTAATGTCACCCAAAGCAGAGGAATTTATCAGCCATGAGGAAATTTTAGAGTCCCTGGCTTATGCAGAGGCCAACAAAAACAACAGAGAGCTGATAGATGAAATTCTGACGAAAGCAAGAGAGCGCAAAGGGCTTTCCCACAGAGAGGCGGCGGTGCTTCTGGACTGCGAGCTGGAAGATAAGAATCAGGAAATCTATGAACTGGCACGGCAGATTAAGAAAGATTTTTATGGAAACCGCATCGTAATGTTTGCCCCCTTGTACCTATCTAATTACTGTGTCAACGGATGTGAGTACTGTCCTTACCACGCAAAGAACAAACATATTGCCAGGAAAAAATTGAGCCAGGAAGACGTTGTAAAAGAGGTGATGGCTCTCCAGGATATGGGACATAAGAGACTGGCCCTGGAGGCAGGGGAGGACCCGGTGCACAATCCCATTGAGTATATTCTGGAGTGCATTCAAACTATTTACGGAATCAAGCATAAAAACGGAGCCATCCGGAGAGTCAATGTAAATATTGCCGCCACCACAGTGGAAAATTACCGGAAATTAAAAGAAGCCGGAATCGGCACCTACATTTTGTTTCAGGAGACATATCACAAAGAGTCTTATGAGCAACTCCATCCGACGGGACCGAAACATGATTATGTATATCACACAGAGGCCATGGACCGCGCCATGGATGGCGGGATTGACGATGTGGGCCTTGGAGTACTGTTTGGTCTGAACAATTACCGCTATGATTTTACCGGAATTTTGATGCATGCAGAACATTTGGA
>JAAWLS010000035.1 GCA_022798035.1 Lachnospiraceae bacterium
CCCCCAAAGAGGAAATAAACCATGGATATATTTTTCAACAATTTCTGGATTTCCTTTATGACCTCTAACAATTCCAAAAGCGTGCCTGATTGCTCTTTCCGATCTTGACGGTGTTGTGTTGTTTTTCTTTGCGATCGTCGGGTATAATTCTTTTGTAATCTGAATATCCGTTCCTCTTTCGTCAAAAATCTGTATTGCGTCCGAAATGTAATTAAATCCTTTAATCCCTGCCGGAACGCCCATTGCAAGCAACGCATCTTCAATCTTTGCCCTGTTCATTTGTTAATCCTCCATTATGATTAAATCCTCTCTTGCTCCAAATTGTTGAACCTGTGTTGTTACAACTTAATTCCTCGATTCCTTTTCCTTTGAAGAAATGCTCTATAAAGCTGTAGCACTCCTTTGTTAAATTGATTATGCAAGAGTCTATAAATTGGCTATTCATAGGCACAACATCAATCTTATTGTTTAACATTTCTTCTCTAAAAGCGAATTTGAACGAACAACCCATACTTGCAAGCAAAGCATTTAATTCATCTGTCATTTCTTCCGTTATTCTCATAATCATTCCTCCGTTTCTTCAACCACTGTCAGTTTGCTTATGCTGACCTCATATGCCGTCCGTGTTTCGTATTTATCATCAGAAATCCGTTTCTGATATTCCCGGCTTTGGATTCTTCCCTCAATCCGTAACTTTGTTCCGACTTCCAATCCGCTTGCAAATCTCGCATTTCTGCCCCATGCGATACATGGTATGTAGTCTGATTTTCCGTATTTGCGGTTGATCGCAAGAAGAATGTCTGTGATTTCCCTGCCTAACGGTGTTTTTCGGTAGGTTGGTGGCTTGCAGATGTATCCGCCAAGGGAAATTCTGTTTCCGTCCGGCGCACTCGGTATTCTGTTTTCAAATTCCATTTCCTCAAATTCCCCCGCAAATACCGAAAGAATAAGATGTTTTCTTTCACCCTCATGCTTGTTATAAGACCTAAACTGACCATTCACTCTTACAAACCGACCTATCCATTCCACTTTTACATCAACAAGCCGTTCCGATACCGTAATCGGGATAATGTCTTTCTCTCCGCTCAATCTCTCGCTTGCAAGCATGGCGGTATAAAATCCCTCGCCATAGACTTCATGGCTGAACTCAAAATTACTTGCGATTTCTCCGCTTAATGTTACTTTGTTGTTTTCCTGTTCTCTGCTCATTGGTTTTCTCCTTTAATCTGTGATTTCTTCGTACCATGCTTCCACATGTTCGTATAGAAATGGTTCGACATATTCCTTATTGATATATTCCTCTTTTTCTTCCTCTGACATTCCATCAAATTCAGAATCATCAATTTCAATCTCGTCTTCATAATCCGCACCCGCGAACCCCGTGCTTATGTTCAATTTTACTTTCATCTTGACAAATATCCTTTCTCACTCAATATCCATAATGAACAATCTGCATTTCTCCGTCCTGCCACTGCGACAAGTCAAATCCTTTCAAAAGTGACAGCAACGGTTTCAATCTGCGGTAATCGTCCTTTTCAACTTCTTTTTCAAGCCATGCGATGACGGTAGGGAAATCGGTATATTTTAGTTCTTTTCCGTATTTATCCTTTTTAATCAAGGTATTTCCATCGTCAGCATAAAGTTCTCCGTTAAACTGCTTGTCAAAAAGATCAGTCCAACCTTCTTGCATTTTACAGCAATCAAATTTAGCTATTTCCTGTGCAAAATCACTTGAATTGCTTTTCTTTACTATATAAACTCTGCTTTCATATCCCATGATAAAATCTCCTTTTCTCTTGACATTTCCCGAATAACCGCATATAATTAGGCATAGCAATAGCCTTATCCGGCTATTCATCCCCACTTGGATTTGCGGTCTGTGTGGGGATTTCATTTTCTTTTGGGGTAAATTCCAGGTTCGCTTGCGTGCAATCCATTTTCTCCGACCTGCAATGCGCCTATCACCATAAGTCTCACGATTGTCTTTGAACTTGCTTTCGGGACTTTAAAGATCGGGCTAATCACCCTTCTTCTTGCTCTCTTTTTCATCCGCCCTCCTACTGTACCAAAATGCACACGCGATAATTCCTACAATAGTTACCATCGACCCGGCGATAAATCCGAGTATAAATTGTGGTATAAACATAAAACACTCCCCTTTTCTTATAAATTCATCTGCACATTGCAGTTTGAAATTGCCATTGCGGTATTTGTGCAAGGTTTCCAGTTTTTTGCATACTCTACCGACGCGTCAAATATATTCTTCTGGATATCTATATTTTTCTAATTCATAATTTTTTATCTTTATTTCTTCTTGCAAATTCTCCACCATGGAAATCAGTCTATCAATTTGTTCGTTTTTCTTTTTAGAAATTTCCTCCATAAAATATACGAGGTTTTCCAGGCTCTCCACATATTCTTTCCCGCTCCTTATCTCCCCGTTTGCAAATTCCATAAAATAATCAAGCGGATTTTTCTCGTACTTTTTGGTTTGAAACATAGCCTTATCTTTAAAAATTTTTTCAAGAACATATATCGCTGTCCCCATATCACACAAAAACCACTCTCCGCATATTCTGAAATTTTCAAAATGTTTGTGCATGAGCCTTTCTATCTCATATGGATTTGAACAAGGAATTGTTTTATAGACATTTATAATCCTTATCATTCCGCTGTTTTCTATGCTCTTTTTTCTCTTTTTGGCGTTTTTGCTTATCCCTATCTTTATCTCCCCTCCATCGCTTTTCATGATATAAATCGATTTCCAATCGCTGGGGAAATCTTCTTCTTTTTCGGTTTTTTGTTCTTCTTTTTCCTTCAAATTTCCAACCTCTCTTTCTTCCTTATCTAATGCAAGGCTAATTCGCAACGCCTCATCAACTTTCTGCATGGTACTGTCGCTCAATCTGCCAACAAAATCACGCAGCCTGCTCTTGTCTATCGTCCTTAACTGTTCAAGAAGAATCGTTGTGTTGATGTCAAGACAGTAATCTTCTGGCGATACTGCAATATGCGTTGGGATATTGGCTTTGTTCTGTGTTGTCATGGGTACGACAATAACGGTCGGCGAATGTGTATTGCCCATATCGTTTTGGATAATCAAACACGGTCTGATTCCGCCTTGTTCGCTCCCTACGACTGGTCTTAGGTCTGCATAATAGACTTGTCCACGTTTCACTTGTTATTTCTCTCACTTCCTTTCTGTGGTATAATCTCCCTATCAAATGATAAGGAGGCGAAACTATGAAGTGTCCGCTAAATAACTTCAAAAAGTGCAAATCAGATTGTGCTTGGTATCTTAAAGACCCTCAATGCTGTGCCGTAAAAAGACTAAGCAGTTTAACAAGTGTCGGAAATCTTGTAGAATTAAAGTCTATCGAACGCAACATATCAAGCATTGAATCCAAGATTAACCGTATTTAACACTCTTTAAGTATGGTATTGGCGATTCTATCCATTTCGCCAGACAACCTTACCAAATCTTCTGTATCAGCGTCTTTTGATTTCTCTGCCAGTCTGTTCAACTGTTGGCAGAGAATTTCTTCTACTTCCCGCTTGTCCATTTTCACACCTCCTGCAATTCTTTCTTCTTTCCGCTGTCCGCAATCTCCTTATCCCTCAAAGCCGAAAGATAAACGATTGCCATTGTCTTGTTTTCCTCGGATAAAGTAGAGAACAATGCGGAAATTCTCTTTCCCTCGTCAATATCTCTACTCGTTAATGCTTTTGACATGATAAACACCTCCTTAATCTTGACTATGTGGTTATTATATCCCACATTGAAGATTTTGTCAATGCTTTTATTGACTATGTGGGATTTTTATGCTATATTTATATTGAAAGGAGGGATTTTATTGAAAGACCGCATAAAGGAAGTCAGAAAAGAAAACAAAATGACGCAAGCTGACTTTGGAGAACGAATTGGTGTAAAGGGAAATACAATAGGAAATTATGAACTAGGATTGAGAAACCCAACAGACGCAGTGATATTATCTATTTGTCGGGAATTTAACATTGTTGAGGATTGGCTAAGAACAGGCATCGAGCCTAAATATGCCATAATAAACGATGATTATACTAAGATTTCTGTAGATATTGACAAACACGACCCAAAGGCCAGACAAGCCATAATTGATTATTGGAATTTGTCAGAAGATGACAAGAAACTGTGGTGGAAGTTTGCCGAAAGATTCCTAATGAAAAACGGAGGGTAGCTCCTCCGTTTTTCTCATTCTTCCAACCACGCTTCGATAAAAGATATAATTTTGATAAGCATTGCTGGATTCTTTATTTTCTTCACTAACTCAATGATTTCCCGCCTCTGAAACTCCGTATTACCCACCATATTTCCGTACTTATCTTCCATGTGATTAGTCTCCTTCGACATTTTATTTTTTAGTATAAAACATCCTCTCAAAAAAACGACATCCCAATCTTACTGCGTGAAATTAGCGGATATTACAAACTTTCCAAATATGAAAGTTATGTATCACTTTTACATCTCTTATCACCATCCTTATGTATTTCGACCTTACATCCTTCGATTTTAACATAACCACGTAATAAGATACAGTCTATCATTTCTGAATAGGATATACTATCATGGGCAGTTCTGCCCTATTTTCATTAATACAAACATATATTCGATATAAAATATATTACCACTGTTTGTATTATTTTTCAAGTATATATCAAACAAATGTTCTATTTTCTGTACACCCACGCTTTTGTTTCGTTTCGCAACTATGAATACCATTCTATCGCATTTGTGTAAGAAAATACAGTCTGTTATTTCCTAATAAATTATACTATTGTGGGGATATGCCCCTCTTTTTCGGGAAGGGCATATCCATCTGGTCAATCCTTCATGCCATAATATATCAGACAGAAAAATATAATGAATACAAATATCGCAACCAGCTTCCAGAATCCGGCAAACAAAATCAGTGCTGTTGCCGCCGCCATTGCCGAAATCTTCACGACGCATTTGAGAGCCATTTCAAACCGCCAGTCCGTCATGGGCAAATCTTCCTGCCTCTGTATCTGAACCGCTGACGGAAATTCCCCTGCCGTTAATGCCGTTATGGTTTCTTTGATTTTATTCATTCGTAGCACCGCCTTTCAGGTTGAGGGATTGTTGGGCGTTGACATCCGCAATCTGCTCCGCAAGGAATAGCGGTGGCTTATACTCTGCAATAATCTGTAACGCCTGTGCTTTCTGGTTGCGTTTGATTGCCTTGTAGCTTCTGACATTGAAATTATACTTTAAGTTCGAGTAGAAATTAACATACAATTTCATTCTTAAGCATTTATCATTATATGCCGGAGATTGCTTTCCTCCTAAAATCCCTACTCCGCGTTTCTTAACCGAATCTGATATTTCGTCTGCGTCCTCTGGCATAAGCGGAAGTGTTTCTTTAAAGTCTTGCAGTTCTTTCTTGACCGATTTCACATCTTCCGTTACTTCGTCTACTTTCTGATATAGTTCTGTTGTTCCCTGTGCCAACAACTTAATCTGCCCTTGCACGTCGCCTGTGCTGTCCTGTTGCGGCAGAAACGCCGCCGCAAGGATGTCCTTTGCCTTTAGCTGGTACTCTAAGAGTTTGTCGGCAAGTTCGGGGTGGTCTTGCTCCATTCGCTTTGTTATGGAAATTTTCGCAAGCCAAATCGGAATAAAGTCCAGACGCAAGGCGTATGCTTCATTTGACGGGTCAAAAATCGCTGCTGGTAATAACCGGCACCCCCTAGAAAGCGTTTTATCCTCTTTTATCTTCTCTACTTGCCAATCCCTCTGCTTCTTATTCATATCCAATCCTTGGCAAAAAGAATTGATACCTACCCAGATACTACCCTCGGCATCTTTCGCTGCCATTATGGAACTTCCTAATACATCTACTTGCTTCGCGATTAAATCGTCCATATATAAAACCTCCTATGAAAATGTTTGACATTCCCATAAGAGGCTGTTATACTGTATGTGTCAGCTTCTCATGGGAGTTGGTGTTTGGAGTAATCAGCTACCGCCAAGTATGTATGATTACTCCTTTTCTTTTAATTCTCTGTAAACCTTATCTACCCCAATTCTTACAATCTCTGCCTGTGATTTTCCCGTTTTTTCCGAGCAATACTCTAACTTCATAATGTCGGATTTGGAAAATCTTATAGGCATTTGCTTTGTTTTAGGGTCCGTCGTTGGTCTTCCCGTTCTGGGTGACAACTTATCATCTCCTTTCTTTTGTATATGTAAAAGTATAATATACCGATATGCAAAAGTCAAGAGATTTTTCAAATAAATTAGGAGTGCTTTTACACACTCCTAAAATTTACGCTGCTATCAACTTCTTTGTACTGTTAGTTATAAAGTCTTTCACATCATCATATCCCCATCCGCAATCCACAAGACCGCTAACTATCATTTCTACGGACTTTACCTTTGCAAGTTCCTCCTGCGAGAAGAAATCCCTCAAATTTTCCTGCTTGGTTATTCCGTATTCTTCCCTTAACTGTTTGGTGTTCTTCCCAAATATCGCCTTATATATTAAGTCTGTGTAAAGCGAATATGCATGTCCGTGTGTTCTTTCGTTTTCTCCACTTTCCTTTAGAGCTTTCGTAAACGCCTGACGTACTACAATTCCCTTTTCCCTCTCAATCAGCTTGCCTTGCAAGGTAGCCTCCATAGCATTAAACTGCCTTATGTAATCCTCCTTAAATTTCATAGCCTTTTCGCCAGTATAACCCATGACCAAAAGAGTAAAGCCGTCTCTTGTGATGTAATACATGGGTTGCTTATGGTTCTGCTGATTGAGGTATTCCGACTGCACGAAATTGTGCTGTCGAAATTCTTCACTACAACCGAGTTCTCTGATATCTTGTAAGATTCTTCTATGTTCTTTCTCAAATGTTTCAGCCACATCAAGACTTGTGACAACATTGATTTCTCTTTTGTTCAGTTTTCTTGTTTCTACTAACATATCATTTTCCTTCTTTATGATTTTTATTGTGTAGATTTTATATTGAGCAATCGCATTTGAAATGCGATTGCTAAACATCTTTAGGCAGTTCGGATTTTAAATCCGCTCTGTTGATTCTCCGATTTTAAATCGGGAAATACTTTCTTCATTTCAAACGAGGAAAGGTTACGTTTAAAACGTAGGCTTTCCTGTGCTACTGTCATTCGACAGGCAGGTTAATAGTTTCAATTTTCTCGGTTTATTCTTATGTATTTTGGTAAAACAAAAAGCACCTCGAAAGCCATGATAGCGTCATGACCTCCGGGTGCTCGTTATTGCTCCCTCAATGTTTAATCTTATAGTTGAATAATTATTGAATTAAAATAACTTTACCTCTATTTCTTGAAAAAATCAATACCCTTTTTAAAATATTTTCAAATTCCCTCTTTCGTGGTATAATTTTGTCGAAAGGAGGCGAGAAAATTATACATAAGAAAAGACTATTATAAAATACTGTATTACATTAAAAATCACTACAATGTATCAAAATCGGAATTACTTCGTGTTTTTCCACACTTCGACAATGTTTACAGTTATATAAAATTCGCTTTAGATGAAGAAGACAAAAACGAAGAAATCTATCAAGAAAAACTTGACAAATATAATTATTATTTGCACGTTCTCGAACTACCAGAATATACCAATGGTGAAATCGAACCGCCAGAAGAATGTTTTGACAACGATTATGTTTATTATAGTCTTAATAATTCTGGTTATGAACATTTAGAGAAAAGACAACATGACGCATGGCTATTTTGGTTTCCTTATATTGTAACAACCATAATCGCCGCTTCTTCTGTTATCCTTCAAATTGCCAATTTTATCTGTAAGCACTAAGCAAAAGGCACTCCGTAATGGGGTGTCTTTTCAAAAGTCAAGTGTTTTTTCAAAAAAGTTACAAAAAAAAGAGCAAGGTATATATTTCTATATACCTTGCTCTGTGAAGAGCGTCACTGCTGATGCCTTAACTAAATGACATTGACCCTTTCGGATTCCTATTGCCAATATTCATTTCTACCGTCTACCGTCTAAATAAAATTCAATCCTGTCATAATCTTGTGTTGTGGTCATTTGTTGGGAAGCCGTCGCCCCAGGCTTTAGTTCAGAATCATCGTCCACAAAATATGTATTTTCGTAACCTACGAGTTGTTCGCCTAAGAAAAACAATGCGTATCCTTGCACAAATTCAGCAGCTTCACTTCCATTGTTTGTGACTTGGAATATTGCCCCTCCTTCTATATCGTTTTGCACAAACGAAAGGTCTTGGATTACTGACTGATAATATTTGCTTTTACTTGCTTTTATATCAGTTTCGTAATGGTCTATCTTTTTATCCGTCTCAAATGCTTCGTAAAATACAGAAGTGCATCCTGCGCCAAGAGCATCAAAACTCGCATCTGCCGCGCTAACCATAGAACCATCTTCCCCATAGGCTAACGAAGAAGTTGATATTTCAACCGTTTCTTCCGAGTTGTTCTTTACTACTATAAAATGTCTTGTGTACCAACTTATTCCATCTGCTAATGTGTATTCTGCCAAAATTTCTACATTAGCTTCTTCACCCTCTGTTTCTTCCTTGGAGCCTTCTCCTTCTTGCCCCACAGCTTCATTGTCCTCGTTGTTGGTATCCTCGGTTTTTTCTTTTTCTTTTACTTTCACTTCTTTTGAATCATCCCCTCTGCCTGCCAACACTCCGATAACACCAAGGGCAACAATAATGATGATAGCCCATACTAGGCACCCCATCCCTTGTTTCTTCCGACATTGCGGGCACACCTTTGCCCCATATGGTATTTCTGTCTTGCAGTGCTTGCAGATTTTGGTCTGCGGTTTCTCATTTTTGCTCATTCCATTTCTCCTCCTTTGTGACCTTACTACCGTATTTTACCACAAAAGAAAATATGTTTCGACAAAAGTTAAGAGGAAATCTAAAATATTTTAAAAGGCGATACCCACATTGGACACCGCCTGTAATTTTCTATATTAACAATATTCCGCTCTCAATTTCTCAATCACCCATATTTGCCCTTTTCCGGTTACTACCGTCTTCGGGAACACCCTTGTCCCGTATGTGGTTTCTTTCTTCACTTCCACCACATCAAAATACCCTCTGTCAATAAATGTCTGATATGGTGTTCTGTTGTCTTTGAGTATCTTTCTGTCTTTCAGCCATTTTACAAGCCTGTTCCGTCCGATGTCTATATGTTCGTCTCTTGCGATTTTCGCCATTTCGTCCATGTCGATTGTGTCTTTTGACTGCGAAACATGAACCGCAAAATCTACAAGAGGCCTTTGTTCTGCAATCTGTTCTTTCTGCTGTTTGATAACCTTATCTCGTTCCGCAATCTTGCGCTGTGCAACTAATACAGCTTTTTCAAGCAATTCATCATCTGACAGGTTTTCTTGTCCGGCTATGTAGCCGCCGTTCTTTCGGATGGATGGTATCACTTCTATGGAAAGCCAATTCTGAAACTTTTCCGCTTTTGAATTACTTGCTTTCATGCCAAGCCGATAGAATAGGCTTTCAGGAATATAATCGTCTTTCCCCAGTTTGTTGGGGAAACCTAATTCTTTACAATATCCATTCAAAGTTTCCCAACGGATGGAATTGTATTGTTTTCCGTTCTTTGTTTGTGTCTGTGTCCAACCAAATCCGACCGCTGTATCTTCTGCATTAACAGAAATGCTTCCATCATCATTCAATATCGTTCTTGCAGATACGCCTATTTCCTTATTTTCAAAAATTTTTAATTCTTGCATATGCTTAAAACCTTTCTTCATTCAAATATAGTCATCTTCTGTTAAACTCTCTGCTAATATCCTTAGTAAAATCAATTCGCATATTATATCTTAAGTATTTTTCTTTTCTTTGGCATGACTATATTTTCACTTATCACCTCCGCAAATAAAAACGCATACGAAAAACACCTATCCCTAAATTTTATCTTTCGTATGCGTCAATAATTCGTTATAAAATTTTTCGATTCCTTTTCTGACAATTTCAGCCTTACTCATTCCTGTTTCCTTTGCGCAATAGTTCAGCTTTTCAATGTCATTATCCGACAGTCGAAATCCCGTCCAATTACTTTTTGGGTCCGTTGTTGGTCTTCCCGTTCTAGGGGACAATCAATCATCTCCTTTTTTGTTTGTGTATTAATCATAATATATGTTTGTGCAAAAGTCAATAATTATTTTGCTGCCGTATTTTGTCCAATTTAAAATGAAGAACCCTGTCGAGTTCTTCATTCCTAACCGTATTCTGAAAACCTTATTCTGATTAACCGCTCTGCTTCTCTGGATAAATCTGTTCTGGGCCATTCATTTTTTGGCTTCCCCTTACTGCAAAATGCAAAATACACCTTGTTACCAAATATCGTCATCTATATCTGTATGGTCTTCGCCATCATAGTGATTATAATAATGAAAACCGTCCTCAATCCGCTTTCCACAGTTGACGCAAACATCCCAATACCCCAATTCGTCGCTTTCGGTATCGGATGTCAGCCCTTTGGGCCTTCCGCATGTGCAATATTCATCATTATTCATATGTTTTTTTCTCCGCATTTTCTTTGTCTCTGTTCATTTTCGCCATCGCTTTATCAAGCAGACTTTCAAATTCTATTGTTTTTCACGCCATACCAAATGTCATTTTTGTCATGTTTTCCACATGGTCACTCCCCTTTCTCCGCAATTATAAATCAATTCTTGTGACAAATCAATATCATTTTTTATTTTTATTTTGTCCCATGTTTAAATATATAATTTTAAAGTCTTTCGTGTGACCATATGGATTTTGCTTTTTTATTAGCTCCTTAATTCTTTGTCATACTTGGTTTTGTGCTTTTATAAAAGATTTTTTCACTTTGTTCTAATTGTTTTTCGCGGTAATTTGGTAATAACATTTGAAAAATATACAGGTTCTCATTTTTATCAATCATATGATTTCGTGGATATTTTTAGATTTTATATTAGATTTATCAGAATATTTTAGAGGGGGCTAAAAGCCTTAGCCCCACAAATTATAATGCGGTTTTTCTTCACCAAACAAATAATATCGCAAGTAATCATCAACAATAATGGCTGGAAAAGATAAGAAGAACCAAATTATGCAGAACGGCAAACAGATTTGGCCAAGTATATTGAGCGGGACATTGCTATAGTCCCATACGCTCCATCCAAGAATAAGATTTACAATAATGCCAGCCGCAAATTCCAAGAGGGTAATAATTGCCATCCCAATCGCCATCTGCCTATATAACGGCATGTCCCATTCGATGTACTCATTAATACAGCCGATAAGATAAAATGCCAGACCACCTACAATCACCATTGTCCAATGCGTGTATCCACGGTACAGTATTTCGATTATAGAGTAAATCAAGCCACCTATCCCCATTAAGACAAGCAGCTTGATAATCCTACTCATTATTTTTAGCGGTGTAGAAGTCCGCCAACACTTCCGATTGGTATTCTGACGGAATATACATGCCGTATTCCACAGACTGTACGCTTTCTTTATCCAACATACTGTTGATATAGATTCTCAAGTCACGGAAATATGTAACTTGAAACGAGATGAAGGATAATGCCGAACCTGTTATTCTACTCATATCTTCTGCGCTATAGTATTTGCAGTGCTCTGAATTATCAGCCTCGTGCCATGGAATCCGCTCCACTCCCTGCGCCGCCAATGTTTGCAATCCCATTAGGGACATTTGGTCTTGGTCTTTCAGCGTAAACCTTTCCGTCGTTCCGTTAGAAAGAGGAACGTCAACTCCTTTTTGAATAAGTTCCTGCTGTTTTCCGTTCATTTCTGCAATCTTTTGCTCTTTCAGCTCCTCAAGTGTTGGCTCATAAGGTTCTGGCTCTGGTTCCGGCTCTGGCGGCACATAAACGTTTCCGTCATTTGATAGTTGATATCCATTGTATTCCTCTGTAGTTTCATCATTTCTGTACATTGTCGTATACCCACGATACGAATCTCCGCCAATATCAACCTCACAATCTTCGTCAAGAAAGAGGTTGAATCCGCTGGTATTTACTTCTTTTTCTTTTTCAAATTTTAAAGTTACAATATTTTCATCTTCGTTTGGGATAACGATTGCTTTGTGTACAGCTTCGTCTCCTAAAAATCTTACATATGCCATAATTTTATCTCCTTAAAATAACTGGAATCTATCAATGGCCTTCCCAAAGCACCCGGCATAACCATCCTGTCCATTGTCAGTTTCATTGTCATATTGCCAACTGTAATAATTCCCGTTTACCGGGCTTACCTTATACTGTGCTTTCTGGTATCCGCTAGAACGTACAACGTCTTGCGGAGTATTGTAATACACTCGAACTGCGTCAATCGGCTTTCCGTTTCCTGCGTAGCCGTTATTGTGGTCTGACCAGTTATATCCTGTTACTTTGGGTAGCCATCCACCGCCTAAAACATGTACTTGATACCAAATACTTCCCTTATCGCATTTAATTGCAATATCTGTGATTCTCTTTCCTCTGATTCCAGCATAGTTGGCAAGATTCGTTACTTCGGGTAAAATCTTTCCACCTTCAATGCGTACAGCATAAGTGAAATTTACAAGAGATTTAGGCAGATTAGATGGAGTATTATTTGCGGGTTGGTTCACCGTAGGTTTATTTACTGTGGGTGAAGCCGTAGATGTACTCCCAATTCCAAATGCATTGAGAATCCCTCTAGCAATGTCGTCCATCCGGTTGTTGAAAGTTTGAATATCGGTTGCATTAGATATAAAACCACATTCCATCAAGCGATATCCATAACCTTTTGTAGCAGCACGGTTTACATTTGCCAAGTCATTTCTACCGACAATTAGATTAGAGCGTCCAGGGAAAATATTACCGATCATACTAGCTAGAGCATTATCATATTTATCAGGTGTAAACCCGCTTTTAATGATGATATGAC
>JAAWLS010000036.1 GCA_022798035.1 Lachnospiraceae bacterium
CATTTCCCACAGGAGATACCAGTTCCATAATCTCACGTCTGCCGCCGTATGCGCCTACCGGCATACCGCCGCCGATAATCTTTCCAAAGGTAGTAATGTCCGGCGTGACGCCATAATATCCCTGGGCTCCGTCTATGCCAAGACGAAATCCGGTGATTACTTCATCAAAAATCAACAGCGCGTCATATTCATCACAAATGCTGCGCAGGCCTTCCAAAAATCCAGGTTTGGGAGGAACCACTCCCATATTGGCTGCCACTGGTTCCACAATCACCGCCGCAATCTCTTCCCCGCATCTGGAAAACTGGGCTCTGACGCTGTCTAAATCATTGTAATTGGCTGACAGTGTGTCCTGGGTGCATCCAACAGGCACCCCCAGACTGTCCGGCACCCCTGCTGTCATCACACCGGAACCTGCTTTTACCAAAAGTCCGTCAGAATGGCCGTGATAACAGCCAGTAAATTTTACAATTTTATCCCGTCTGGTATAGCCTCTTGCAAGGCGGATTGCGCTCATCACTGCCTCCGTACCAGAATTTACCATCCGCACCATCTCAATGGAAGGAATCAGCTCACACACCAATTCCGCCATCTCTACCTCTCTCGCCGTGGCCGCCCCAAAGCTCAGACCATCCTTGCAGGCCTCCTGCACTCTCTCCAGCACTTCTTTCTGCCCATGCCCCAATATCATAGGTCCCCAAGAGCCCACATAATCAATATATGCATTGCCGTCCTCATCATAGAGATAAGCTCCCTCTGCACGTTTGATAAACTTAGGCGTGGTTCCCAGAGAACCAAAGGCACGTACCGGGGAATTGACGCCTCCAGGAATCACTTTTACCGCTTTTTGAAATAATGTCTCTGATTTGTTCATTTCTTCCTCCAATAACTTTCATACTACAAACGCAAAATAAGGCAGAACACCAACATGCTCTACCATCCAAGAATCAGTTGTTTCTATCCTTCTTTTTATTATACACAGTCTTTTGACAAATTACAACAAGCTTAAAGTCTGTCCTTTTGCCTTCTGCCTTTGGAGTAACTTTCATAATACCCTGCATTTTCAAGGATTTCCTTTCTCTTCTTCCCTCAAATATTTTTCCGTATCCCGCTTGATGTCCTGCAGCGTAATGGATGCAAGTTCTTTTTCCAAAGCATTCTGCACTCTTTGTATTTTGTCATCTAAAATGTGGTGTATATTCCTGCCCACCGGACAGTTTGTACTTGGATTTTCATGAAAATGAAACAGTTCTCCGCTGGGGGCACACTCCACAGCATTGTAAATATCCAAAAGATTTATTTCATCTAAGGGTTTGACAACTGCTGTGCCTCCCGTTCCCCGCGCCACCTCAATCAGGCCTGCTCCTTTCAGCTGGCCCAAAATTTTTCGGATAATGACAGGATTCACATTTGTGCTCCCTGCAAGAAAATCACTGGTGATTTTATACTCATTTCCAAATGTGTCGATACAGGCAAAAATGTGAATTGCCAGTGTAAACCGGCTTGAAATCTGCATAGTTATCCACCGCCTTTTTTATTTTAACAGTCTCCTGATTTGCTCTGTCACTTCTGCTGCCTTTTTGTGGTCTTTGCCACCTGCTGTGACGCCCACGGTGACATCTCCCTGCCGGATGATTCCTGGAAAATAAAAATCACATTTCTCTTTGTCTGAGGTTACATTGACCGGTATGTCTTTGTGGGTGCACTCCCGAAAAATCATATCATTCACCTGTTCATCATCCGTGGCTGCAATTACAATATCCGTGTTTTCTTCCTGCAATTCCCCAAAACGATACTCCCGATATTCCAGTCTCAGATTTTCCTGGGCCTGGGCTGTTTTTTTTAATTCTTCTGAAATGTTCGGAGCCGCCACCTGAACTTTTGCGCCAAATTCCAGCAGAACTTTGACGCGTCTCGCTGCAATAACGCCGCCGCCGAATACCCGGACTTGTTTGTTTTCCAAATTCACAAACATCGGAAAATAAGATGCCATATGTTCTCCTCCCTATACCTTCTTTGCCATCACGCAGTACCAGTCCGCCTCTTTTGGTTCTATCTTATCAAACTGTGCCGGATGACACATAAGCTGAATCTCCTGATAGCCCAAACTTTTCAGTTTCTTTGTCATCCATTCTTGGCTCACTGGATAATAATGTTCCTCAAATTTTTCTTTCTGAAAGATTTTATTTTCTCTCTCAAAAGTGTACAACAGATGAAAGGTCATGGAATCATCTTCATGATAATCCCACACCTGAATCAGATTGATTCTGGCATCCTCTGTGAAAGCAGGATTATACAAATAGAAACGATTTCGTTCTCTCAATATTTTATCCCAGTTGCGCATATCGTAATAGAGATAACCGCCCTCTTTTACCAGCAGGCTCATCTGCTCCAGCGCGTCTCCCAGCTCTTCCTTTGGAACATGAGGCAGCGAATTTCCCGTACTGGCCACACAGTCAAACTTTTCTTGAAAATTCTTCTCCAGTTCCCGAAAATCACTTTTCCGCAAATGCAGGGCACATTTTCTTTTCTCTGCATTCTTCCTACATTTCTCTAACATTTTTTCACTCAAATCAGAGCCATACAGCGCGACGCCAAGCTCCGCCAATGGCAGAGTCAGATTTCCGGTGCCGATACTCACGTCCAAAAGGGAACTTATCTGCTTTCCTTCCAGGACTTTACCCCAATGTTTTTTGACTGCCTGGTAACTTTCCTCATTTTCAAATAAATCATAAATATCCGCTCTGTCGTAGAGACTTGCCATATTATTCCTCCATTCCGGATAGCGTTTTTCTATCTCTTTTTGTATTTTCTGAAATTCTTTGATGTAGCGGTTCAGGATTTTTTCCACCAGTTCTCTGGCGGCCTCCCCATTATAGACATGAGCCATATTATTGCGCTTTCTCTAACACTTGAAGGTTTCAGCAGTAAGAATCATATTTTTTCATACAAGACGACCCCATCTCTCTCAATTTCTTTTTTTAAATCCCCGGACAAAAATTTTTCATCCATATTGATAACATCCACTTTCAAAAGACTCCACAATTCCTCCTGCAGATAATCAAAAAATCCAGAAAAATTTCTGCAGCCGTACACGGCCAAATCAATATCGCTTTTCTCTCCATTTGTCCGTCTGGCCCGGGAGCCAAAAAGCACTGCTTTCTGAGCGCCGTAATACGCGGCGCTCTCTGCTATCTGTCTGTATACATGTTCAATAGCTACGTTTCCCATGCTGCTCCTTTCATTGTCAAATGTATTTGATACCTGCATTTTTCAATCATTTACCCTAAGCAGATATCCGCTCCCGCAGTACAATTCCTCCTGTCACAAGAAGCAAAGCTGCTGCCGTCATCGGAACCATAAAATCATACTGGCCTTTTGCCATCTGAAATAGGGCAAATTTTCCCAAATACTTTGCGGCTCCGATATTTGCCACAAAATAGAGCACAGACACCATATAACCCAAAACTGCCTGATTCGTGATTCCGCTGACAAAAAATCCAATGCTGCCCAGGAAAAACATTTCACAGAAAGAGCCAATCCACAGATTTCTCATGTCAAACTGACTGTCTCCCTGCCTCATCATCTGAGTAAATCCTGTCACAATCACTGCCAGGAAAAATACCGCCATCAGCAGGCGAATCAAATACAGATGCCAAAGAGGCGTTGCTTTTGACTTTTTTAACAGCCAGATTTCCGGGTTCTGCTCTGGAAAAAACAAGGGCGTCATCAGCAAAATTCCGGCAAAAGACACATACATTTCCATCACTTTCGCCGCCTGGAAATCATCCAGATTTCGAAAGCTAACAAAAAATACCGACATCACGCAGAACAAAAGAGTGATAAACAGATGGGGCGCATACTGCCTGCGGGCAAAACTACTTCCGGCCCTTAAATATTTTTCCATAGATGCTTCCCCCTTCCCTGCGTTTTTTCTCGTAAATTGCAAAGGTCAAAATCAGTAAAAGTACAGACAGTCCAAAGTAAAATCCCCGGTTAAGAAAAAGCTCCTGTCTCTGCCGCAGAAATTCCCTGGTATTCCCCAATGCATTCCACCGCGCTATCAATTTCAGAGCAAAATCTCCCTGCAGGCCCACCGCAGAAAACAGACTTGCAAAAGCCCAAAATACCTGAACGAAAATGGAAATCACACCTCCTGTAAGTTCCGTAATGAAAAATGACACTGCCAGCACTGCCATAATTTCCGGCAGAAGCCACACAAAGCTGTATTTCAAAAATGCGAGGGCGTCTGCTGCCACTCCTAAAGTTTCGGCATGAAATTGATAAGGCAGCTGCATTACAAAAGCAGTAAACACCACTGGAAGAAATGCCATGCACACATTGGCCAGATAACGGCTTCCCACAATCTGAAATACAGAGGCTTCCCGGGCAAAGATTACCTGCTCTGCCTGCGCCCGCCTGTCTCTGAGGCACCGGGTCACACCCAGAAAAATAGGCAGTACAGAAAGAACAATTCCCGCATAATCACAAAACAGCCTTGCAGTTGCCCCGGTCACTTTGTCTTCTCTGCAAAAAACCTCGTACTCTTCTAGGGCCTGCTCATAACTCATGGGCGCTCCCACTCCAGCCTCCAATTTTTTGGAACTGTAGCTGCTGCCTGCACCTATTAACTGGCAGACTTTTTCCATAGAGCTGCAGAAATCCTCATACTTAAGCGTATCTTTTACATCCGCTCTGTATTCCATCTGAGCCTGTATGGCCCCTTCTACTGTCCCCTGGTCGTAGCCGGAAAAATGCTCTTCCATCTCTCCGATTATCTCTTCCCACTTCTTTCCCGTACAATTTTCAATGATTTCCTTTACCTGAGACAATTCTTCCTCGTTTAATGTTACCCGTTTGTAAAATCCCAGTGGATATGTGGCATAAGAATTATTCTCTGTCTCTCCTACCAGATTTGCCATGATATTTCCCATCACCACAGATTCCTCATGGCTGACAATAGTTCCATAACTTCCCTGTCCCGGCACGGGTTTTTCCATTTTATCTGTAAGCTCTCCTCCCAGCTGGCTGGAGAGAAACATCACAAATGCCACCACATAGATATAATATACCATACTTCTCAGAACCTGTTTGCACTCTTTTAAAAATAATGTTCCAAACATCTCTCCACCTCCTATGCTCTGTTTCGGGAAGCGGAATCATGGTTCATCAGATACATATAGGCGTCCTCCACATCTCCCCCTGCGGGAAGTGCGCCTTCCATGGGAACTTCTTCAGAAATAATCTTGATATGGGCGGTACTGCCCCCTGTGAGAATTCCCGTCACCAAAAATTGCTCCTGTATCATGGGAAGCTCCATCGTAGAGACTTCCATGGTGTAGACTTTACCTTTTACTCCTTCCAGTAATTGAGCGACTGTCCCCTGAAACAGAATTTCCCCCTTATCCAGCACAGCTATGTTTTCACAGGTGGCCTCAATATCTCCTACAATATGGGTGGAAAGAATTACAATTCTCTCTCTGGCAATCTCACAGAGAAGATTTCGAAATCTCACCCGCTCCTCCGGGTCCAATCCCGCTGTGGGTTCATCCACCACAATGATTTTGGGATTGTGTATCATGGCCTGGGCAATTCCAAGCCTGCGCTTCATGCCGCCGGACATTGCCTTGACTTTCGTCTTTCTCTGCTCTCCCAGATTCACTTTCTCAAGCATTTCAGTCACTCTCTCTGCCCGTTCTTTCTTATTCATGCCGGACAATACTGCCAGATAGTCTAAAGCCTCGTAAGCCCCCATATTTCCATACATAGAAAAATCCTGAGGCAGATATCCAATCATTTTCCGAATCTTCCCGCATTCTTCCACGGGAATTCCGCAGAGTTTTACCTCTCCGCTGCTCTTTTTCGTCAGGGTCGTGATTATCTTCATCAGCGTGGTCTTTCCTGCTCCATTGGGCCCCAGTAAGCCGAACATCCCCTGCCCTATCTCCAGATTCACATGACTGAGCGCTTGTTTTCTGCCGAAATTTTTAGATAAATCTTTGATTTCTATCCGTGTATCCATGTCGTCATCCTTTCTTTTTCTAATTCCAGACACAGTATAAAAAGAATTTATCTATGAATTTCCTACAAACTCAAAAAGCTGATATAATATTTTATATTTTAAATAAGGGCTAAAACTTTGTCAAATCCATATCATTCCTGCACCCCACCGTCAGCACAGCAGCCGCAATGGCCCCCTGCTGCACGCTGTTTTGCAGAGAGAAATTTCCTCCATGATTTTCACACAGCACTCTGCAGATAAACAGCCCAATACCAAAATGTTCTCTGCTGTTTTCCTCCTCGCTGAAATACGTCTCCAAGCCCCTTCTCAGAGCCTTCTCGGAAAATCCTGGCCCGTCATCTTTCACAAACAGGGTAAATGTCTTTCCGTCCAGCACTGTCTCCACCTGTATCTGCTGTCTGGCATAGCGCAGCGCATTACTCAAGAGGTTGCCGAACACTTCCAGCAGAAGGTTCTTGTCCAGAAATAATTTCTGCTCTGGAATCTTTGTGCTGAGGCTGGCTTCTTTCCCGGTATTCTGCAGCATCCCCTCCGCAACATTTTTCAATTCTTCCATAATTTCTGATACGGTATACCATTTTCCGGAAGGCTCCCATTTCTCCATATTCTGAATCGTAGTCATGGTGGTAGAAAAATTCAGCAGACGTTCCTCCTGTTCCTGCATCGTATTCAATTTCTCCATAAGCATTTCCTCTGTCACTCTGCCTGACGGCACATATTTCTGCAGAAATTCCGTATAGCCTCGAATCACAGTAAGCGGGGTACGAATATCGTGGGCAAAAGCCGCATTGATTTTCCTCTGCTCCTCCTGTTGTTTCCACTGTGCCCTCCTGCTTTGCAGCATTGTCTTTCTCATCTGCTCCACTTCCAGGCAAAGATTTCCCATCTCATCCTGGCTCTCCCAAATCATCTCATGACTGTAATCTCCCATATTGATATAAGTCAATCCCTGTGTTATGACTTTCATAGGAGGTTTGATTTTTGTCTCCAGAAAAATCTTTCCCACAATGAAAAAGCAGACTACCGTATAGAGATACAGACTGACGTGATAAAAAACAGCCACAAAAGACAGCATCCATTCCCAGCTTCTCCGGCTGCTTCTCAGCGCATCAGACAAATAGTAGTTTAAAGTAAAACTTTCTACTTCTATCGTCCAATCCTGACGTTTCAGCAGCACCTCCATCCACACCAGACACAGATTTCTGGTAATCCAGTAGAGCGCTCCCACCCCTGCCATTCCGATGCACAGATAACATACCAGCGTCCGAACCAGGGAGCCGTTCTTCAGAAATTTCTTCATCTGTTCTATTTTTTCTTCTAACCAATCCATTTATATCCCACACCCCAGACTGTCTCAATATGTTTGGTTTCTCCATCTATTTTCCGCCGGATTCTGCGGATATGTTCCGCAATAATGGCGGCGTCCGCTTCCCCGTCAAAGCCCCGGACCCGTTCATAAATCTGCTCTTTCTCAAATACCTGTCCGCTGTGGGTAATCAAAAGTTCCACAATGGAAAATTCTGTTTTGGTGAGCCCTGCGTCATTTCCCGCCACCAGCACCTGATGACCGGAAAAGTCTATGGTAAGGTCTCCCTTAATGTAGACGTTGCTGCTTTTCTGCTTCCGCTCTTCTCTGCGCAGATGTGCCTCCACTCTGGCCAGCATTTCATCCATGCTGAAAGGTTTGACAATATAGTCGTCTCCTCCTGCCTTGAATCCTTTCACCCTGTCCTGTTCCTCCATCCGGGCAGTGAGAAACAAAATGGGACAGTCCACATAATCCCGTATTTTCCCGCAGACTACATAACCGTCCATATCCGGCATATTGATATCCAGAATAATCAAATCTGGCTGATGTTTCAGCCCTTCCATGGCCTCCATTCCATTTTTGGCTGTGTAGACCAGATATCCTTCCATCTCCATATACTCTTTCAGCAGTCTGCGAATCTCCTGTTCATCATCTACCACAAGTATTTTCTTCATGTCCTCCTCCAAATCCGAACAGTCCAATGCCCACAAAATTATCTGTATGCATCAGAAATATCACCAACATTTTCCAAATATTTGTTTTACCAGATTATTATCAGTACAATTATATCTTTAAAAAGAAGCCCTGTAAACAGCGGAATTTTCTTCTGCTGTTTACAGGGCTGTAAAAAGAGTATGGAAATCATCCCGCCGCAGACGGAGAGGCCTTGGCAAAATGCAGTATACATGCGTTACATAAAATGTGCAAACAGCATATCCTCTGCTTCCTTGGACCAAAGTCCCTTATGCCTCTTGCAGCATGCATCCAGTTCTTTGAAGAACTCGTCTTTCTCTCCCAGTTTACCAAAATCCTCAATTGCCGTCATGGGCATATTGAACTGGGTGTAAGCCAGTTTTTTGCCTCCCGGAATATCAGGCAGATTGTTGGTGGCGTCGACAATGGAATCCAAACCTCCCACATGAGTCACCATAACGGCTGAATTGATTAATCCTTTGGCAGATTTTTCAATGGCCTCTTTCATATCGTCAGTGTTTCCTCCGGTGGAGCCCATAATTTTAGTCCGTGCATAATGGCAGTCATAGAGGTTCATGCTGGCAGAAAACTGTGTGTCGGTAGGACCTGCAAAGAAATTCAGACAGCCGTCCACAGACAGAAGCTGATTTCCCATCTCTGCAATGCTCTGCACCGGCGCGTATACAAACACGTCACTGTAACCTACGCCCTCTGTGATGGCGCGGAGTTCTTCGACTGGATTTTCCATAGCTGCAGTGTTGACATAGTGCAGCTCCACGCCTTTTTCCCTGGCCTCTTCTTCTGAAATCACTTCTTTTGCTCTGGCAATTTTGGCCTCATTGATATCTGTGACTACAATGCGTTTCGGTTTGTTTTCAAAAGTAAGCCCATAGCTGACAGCTCCAAGCCCCATCGGGCCGCAGCCGCCGAGAATCAAAATATTTCCTCCGGCCAGCGTTCCCATCTTGTGCTCATAGGAGAGATGCTCTGTGTGATAATTGCTGTGATATCCGCCGATACAGCAGCTCATAGGTTCTCCCAGGGAAGCCTCAAAATAGCTGTCTCCCTCATACTCCCAGATACATCCCTTCTCAATGACGTCATTGGGGAAAATACAGTAGGTAGCAGCTCCTCCGAAAAATTCATAGGAATATCCCGGGGATTCCATCTGTCCTGGAATGGCCGGCTGCTGGGCAAATTTCTTTCCCTCGTGGAACTGGCCTTTCCATTTTTCTCCTACCTTTACAATATCCCCGGTAAATTCATGTCCGATAATGACCGGATGTTCTGCCACATTTTCCGGCACACGCTTGTGATTTTTGCCTGCCTGCACCATTTTCCAGGTGGACATGCAGATACTGTCGCTGACTACCTTTACCAGAATTTCATCCTCTTTGATTTCCGGAAGCTCAAATTCTTCCAATCTGATATCATTTGCTCCGTGAAGTCTTACGCCTTTTACTTTCATATTTTTCCTCCTGTTCCTGCATTTCTATCAAAGTTTCTATCAAAATTTCCTTAACTTAATTTTTCTAATACCCAGTCGATACTGTCCGTTGTCTTAAATTCTTCCAGTACTTCTTCCTCCTCCAGCATTCCGCAGATTTTCTCCAGCAAATCCAAATGCTCGTCTCCTACGCCTGCAATGCCGAAGACAAGCTGCGCCTTTTCATCTCCGAAGCTGACGCCTTCAGGATACTGCATTACAACAATTCCTGTCTTCTTTACTGTGCCCTTGGCCTGTGACGTGCCGTGGGGAATAGCTACCCCAAGTCCCATGTATGTAGTCACAATTTTCTCCCGCTCCTGCATGGCGTCAATATAAGACGGCTCCACATAGCCAAGCTCTGTCAGAAGTTCTCCTGCCGCCTGAATCGCTTCCTCCTTGGAAACCGGGTTCAGATTCAGTTTGATGCCCTCTCTTCTCAGCACTTGTTTCTCAGGCGCAGGCTTCTGTTCTGCCGTCTCTTTCTGCTCTGTTACAGACTTCTGTCCTGCCGTTTCTTTCTGTTCTGCTGCAGATTCCTGTTCAGCTTCACGTTCCCCTGCCAACTGCTCATACAGTGCATCCAGCGCAGAATCTGCCAAGAAATTGCCGATAGTCACCATCTGAGCATCCGGCACGCATTTTTTCGCACGTTCCACCAACGTAACCTGAACAACCGCAATGTCGCAGTCTGCCGGAATCGTGTCCACAGAAGTGTTAATCACCGTCAAATCCGGCCGTTTCGCCTTAATTCTGTTTCTGAACTTGGTAGCTCCCATGGCGGAAGAACCCATGCCCGCATCGCAGGCAAATACTACTTTCTTCACACAGTCTGCCTTGACGATGACTGGCAGCTCTGCCGCTGTCCCTTTGGCTTCTGCCTTCCGACTGGCCATTTCTTCCTGCGCTTCTTCCAGGCTCTTTCCCTTAGACATGCGGATGATTACAGAAGAAACCCCAAATGAAATTCCTGTGGCAATCACCACTCCCACTACCACCGGAACTATTTTGTTTCCCGGCGTCATCATCAGATATGCAATGATGGAGCCCGGGGAGGCAGGCCCTACCAGCCCGCAGCCTGTCATGTTAAACCAGAAAATTGCCGCCATATTTCCCAGTATCGGTCCCACAATCACCAGAGGATTCATCAGAATATAGGGAAAATATATCTCGTGAATACCGCCTAACAGATGGATAATCACTGCGCCAGGCGCAGACTGTTTCGTCTTTTTGTCCTCGCAGAAGAACATGTAAGCCAGCAGTACTCCAAGTCCGGGGCCTGGATTTGCCTCCAGCATATACATAATGGATTTGCCTGTCTCCGCCGCCTGTGCCGTGGCAATGGGAGTAAAGATTCCGTGATTGATAGCATTATTTAAAAAGAGAACTTTGGCCGGCTCAATGAAAACAGAAATCAAAGGCAGCAGGCCATGGGTAATCAGAACATTCACCCCAGCCGACAAAATGCCGAGGATCAGATTCATAAAGGGGCCGATTGCAAGATATCCTGTCATAGCCAGCAGCATTCCTATAATTCCCACGGAAAAATTGTTAATCAGCATCTCAAAGCCAGCAGGCATATGTCCTTCCATTGCCTTATCAAATTTCTTGATGCAGAAACCAGACAGAGGTCCCATAATCATAGCCGCCATCAGCATGGTGGTGTCAGGGTCGCTCATAATTGCTCCTACAACTGCAATCGCAGCCACAATACTGCCCCGCTCACCGCCAAGCAGTCTGCCTCCTGTGGAGGCGATTAAAATTGGAATTAAATACACTAGAATTGCCGAAAAGATTGTGGCAAATCCCTCATGAGGAATCCATCCGCTGCCGTTAAAAAAGGCAGCCAGGAATCCAAATGCAATCAATGCGCCAATGTTGGGCATAATCATTGCTGAGAGAAATTTGCCGAAACGTTGAACACCATTTTTCATGAATTTTCTCCTTCACCTCAGCGGGCTCCAGACGAGACTGAAATGTCCTTTTCTAAATCACCTGTACGTGGTGCTTTCTGCAGGCTTCCCGGAATTCCTCCGGAAGATTATCATCAGAAATAATAATATCCACATCCTCTAATCCGCAGATAGAATACGTGCTCTTCACCCCTACTTTTGAGGAATCCATCAAAAGAATTTTCTGTTCTGCCTGGCGGATAATCGTCTGCTTCAAAACCGTTTCCTCGTCCACACCGCAGCTAAATCCTATTTGTTCACAATAGCTGGTGACACCCACAAAAGCCTGGTCAAAGTTAATCCTGGACACATCCCGGATAGTGTGGATTCCGCACACGCTCATACTATAGCGATTCATCATTCCCCCCAGAACATGAACTGCAGGTTCCTTTAACTTGCTAAGTTCCACTGCGCAGGTCAGGGAATTGGTATAAATCAGATTGGACTGGTCCGGCATACAGGATGCCAGCATCGTTGTGGTGCTGCCGGAATCCAAAAAGATAGTGGTATCTTTCTGAATAAATTTCAGGGCCTTCTGTGTAATCAGCTGCTTGGCCTCAATATTCCGCACGAACCTCCGACTCAGCATATCATCGGTTCCCACTACCACATCCACTGACTTTGCGCCCCCGTGTACCCGGACAATTCGTTTTGCCTCATCAAGAGCCTTTAAATCTGTGCGCAGTGTCATCTCAGATATCTGGGGAAATTTTGCCTTTAGCTGTGCAAAACTGATATTCCCATTCTGATTGACTAAATCTACGATTGTATTTCTGCGCTGCTCCATTGATTCCATATCATACCTCCTGAGAAAACATCGTTAAAGGCTAACCATGTTTTCTTTTTCTCTCATTTCATAATCATCTTCTCCTTTCATTATATCACATCTTCTTGTTTTTTGTTTCAAAAGTTTGTTTTTGTATTTATTATTGTTTCAAAAGTTTATATTGTTATAATAACAGTGTTTTTCTGGTTTGTCAACTGTTATTTCAACAATTTTTATCATTTTTACTTTTGAAATAAAAAATAACCCGTTGCACGTATTCTTCGCGCGCGAGCGGTATTGCATAGCAAAACGGACTCCGAAGAGTCCGCAGATTTGCAAAAATAGGGTGCCGCTCAATCATTCGATTCCACGGCACCCTATTTTATATTTTTATAAACCCAACAGTTGTTTTTTCTTAGCCTCAAATTCTTCTATAAAAACTTCCCTCTGTTATATATTTTTCCATAACAGAGGGAAGTTTATGATATTTATTTTCTATTTGTCATAGTTGACGATGTTGCCAAAGTCTGCTTTCAGAGAAGCTCCGCCAATCAATCCGCCGTCAATGTTTGGTTTGCCAAACAGCTCTTTTGCGTTTCCGCCGTTTACAGAACCGCCGTACTGAATACGAATTGCCTC
>JAAWLS010000037.1 GCA_022798035.1 Lachnospiraceae bacterium
ATATCTTCATCTAATTTCCAAATTTCTGAATTCAAATACTCTATCTCATTTTCTATCTCCTGCTGTTCTTTCAACAAAGAATCAATTTTTAAATGACTTTCCTTTTCAATCTCTCTTGGTGAAAAAGATTCATAATTCTCATCCAGAGTATTTTCCAAAGTCTGAATAAATTTTACATTATCCTCAAAAAGAACTTTTTTCTTCCGTCTCTCTCTCTCTAAATTTATTTTTTTCTCATACATCTCGTGATGCAGTTTTTCTAAATAATTTATTACCATAATATTACCTTAACAGAACATACGTTTTATTAAATTAAGATATTTTTATCCTAATCTTTATTAACATAACTATTTTAAATTGTATCATTTTTATTTTATCTCAAAATTTAAAATATGAAAAGATATTTTTTCATATTTTATTTGTATATATGAATTATATCGTCTATAATAAAAAATAAAAAAAGAAAGGTAACTTTTATGATGAAAAATAAAATTCAAAAATTTTTAGTTTTTGGAAGTTTGGTTTCCATTGGCATTTACAATATAAATAGACTTATCAACATTTATTCCAATGCTAAAAATTTATTAAAAACAGAGAGAGGTAATTTCTTTGAGTGGAAATACGGAAATATTTTTTATACAAAACAAGGAAAAGGAAGTCCTGTTCTGCTCATTCACAACTTATGCCCTGCTTCCTCCTCTTACGAGTGGGAAAAGATTTCAAAATATCTCTCAAAATCTCACACAGTCTACAACATTGATTTGTTAGGCTGTGGAAGAAGCGATAGGCCCAATATTACTTACAGCAACTATCTCTTTGTCCAGCTGATTACTGATTTTACCAAAAAAGTAATCGGTGAAAAAACGGATTTAATCGCTGCCGGAGAATCTTCTTCCTTTACATTAATGGCCTGCAATATGGAACCAGAACAATTCCATAAAGTGATTGTAATCAATCCAAGTAATTTAGTGGAACTTTGCAAAACACCAAATAAAATAAAAAATACATTGAAATTCTTGATAGAATTTCCCATATTCGGAACTATGATTTATAATCTCGCTTTCCGGGAGAAAAACATCAGAAATACTTTTTATCGTGATTATTTCTACCAAAATCACATGATTCCCAGCAGAATCATAGACACTTATCATGAAGGAGCCCACAGAGAAGAAAGTCATGGAAAATATTTATACTCCAGTATAAAATCAAATTATACCAATATCAATATCGTCCATGCCTTAAAGAATATAAAAAACAGTATTTACTTAATCGGAAGCAAAGGAAATCCTCACAGTGAAAAAATTATTGACTCTTATATTTCCTACAATTCTTCCATAAAATCCTCCTATATTTCAGAGTCAAAATATCTTCCGCAGCTGGAAGTACCAGAAAAACTTCTGGCAGCTTTAAATTCATGTTTGGAAGACGAAACAATTTGTTAGCATTTATTCATAAATATCAATCTTTCAACGAATAGGATTTTTAGAAGGCGTACCTGCCTTCCTGGGATATATCTTCGGAGTTCTCTTTTTCTTTTCAATCTGGACAAAAGAACGAGAGAGCTCCGTTCCCACCAAAGTAAATTTTTCTAATTTCTCAGTCTTCCCTCCCAGAACAGATATAGATTTTTCCGCCTGCTTCACTTCTTCCTCAATCTCCCCAGATTTATAAGCTGCAAATTTACCTCCTGGTTTTACAAAAGGAATACAGTATTCACTCAGAGAAGATAAATTTGCCACTGCCCGGGAAACACACAAATCAAACTGCTCTCTGTATTTTTGATTTCTGGCCATCTCTTCTGCCCTTCCATGAACTGCAGAAATATCGGACAATTTCAATTTTTCAATCACTTCCTTTAAAAACATTACCCTCTTATTGAGAGAATCCATCAATACTAACTTTAATTTCGGGAACATAATTTTGAGAGGAATACCAGGAAATCCAGCTCCGGTTCCCAAATCTAAAACATACATATTCTGATTCAAATCTATATAAGGGCAAAGACTTAGAGAATCCAGAAAATGTTTTTCCACAACATCATCAAATTCTGTGATGGAAGTCAGATTCATCACTTTATTTTTTTCAACTAGCATCTCGTAAAAAATGAGAAACTGCTCTATTTGTTCTTCTGAATATGTTATTTTTAACTGTTCCAATCCGTGCTGAAACTTTTCCAACTGATATGACATTCCTATTCCTTTCTGATTCAGTACACACTAATCTCTCTAACACGTTTTTCAGTAAAAATTATCTTTTCTGACGCATCTGCTCTAAGTAAACTAACAGTACGGAAATATCTGCAGGCGATACGCCGGAAATTCTGGAAGCCTGTCCCACATTGATGGGCTGACAGAGATTTAACTTCTGCTTCGCTTCAATTCTAAGGCTCTTTACCTGATTATAATCAAAATGCTCCGGCAGTTTCTTATTTTCCAGTTTCTTAAATTCTTTCACCTGTTTTAATTGACGTTTGATATATCCATCGTATTTTACATTAATATTAACCTGCTCTTTTACATCTTCCGGAAGTTCCGGCCTGTCTGCATCAATCTCTTTCAGCAGTTCATAAGAAAGTTCCGGTCTGCGAATCAATTCTGCAAGTGTGGTTCCGGTCTTCAAAGGCGTACTGTTCTGTCTCTCCAAAAGGGCCTGGACATCAGCATTTGCCCCAATTCTCACATGCTGAATTCTCTCAATTTCTCTTTCAATCAAACGCTCTTTCTCCACCACCCAGTCATATCTTTCTTTTGCGATTAATCCAGCTTCATATCCGATTTTAGAGAGACGCAAATCTGCATTATCCTGACGCAGCAACAGCCGATATTCTGCCCGGGAAGTCATCATGCGATAGGGCTCATGATTATCTTTTGTCACCAAATCATCAATCAAAACTCCAATATAAGAAGTGGAACGGTCCAAGACCAAAGGCTCTTTTCCTTTTACGAACATAGCCGCATTAATCCCAGCTACCAATCCTTGAGCGGCAGCTTCCTCATAACCAGAACTTCCGTTAAATTGTCCGCCGGAAAACAATCCTTTAATCTTTTTAAATTCCAAAGAAGGATATAATTGTCTTGGATTGATACAGTCATATTCAATGGCATAAGCATTCCGTACAATCTTAACATGTTCCAAACCTGCAACACTTCGATACATCTCATACTGCACATCTTCCGGCAGAGAGCTGGACATACCTCCCACATACATCTCATTGGTATAAAGACCTTCCGGTTCAATGAAAACCTGATGTCTCTCCTTGTCACAAAACTTAACCACTTTATCTTCAATGGAAGGACAGTACCTGGGTCCCGTCCCCTCAATCATACCAGAGTAAAGAGGAGAACGGTCCAGATTTTTCCGAATAATTTCATGGGTCTTAGTATTGGTATAAGTAAGCCAGCAGGAAACCTGCTCAATCTGAACCTGCTGCGGATTTGTGGTAAAGGAGAAAGGAACTACAGGTTCATCTCCCTTCTGCTCTTCCATTTTATCAAAATCAACGGAACGCCTGTCAATCCGCGCAGGAGTTCCAGTCTTAAAACGGAAAAGTTCCACTCCATTTTCTTTTAAAGAATCTGACAAATAATCTGCAGACTGCAGACCATTGGGACCTGTATGATTTATCACATCCCCGTAAAGGCATCTGGATTTTAAATAGGTACCGGTACAAAGCACCACTGCCTTCGCATGATAGGAAGCACCGGAAAAAGTTTTTACACCTTTTATCTCACCATTTTCCACAATCAACTCTGTCACTTCCGCCTGACGAATCGTCAAATGCTCTGTATTTTCCAAAGTCTGCCGCATCAGAGAAGTATATTTTGCTTTGTCCGCCTGAGCACGGAGAGAATGGACAGCCGGGCCCTTTGATACATTCAGCATTTTCGACTGAATAAAAGCCGCATCTATATTGATACCCATCTGACCTCCAAGTGCGTCAATTTCTCTTACCAGATGACCTTTGGAACTTCCGCCTATATTTGGATTGCATGGCATCAACGCAATACTTTCCACACTGACAGTAAATATAATTGTATTTAAACCGAGTCTGGCGGAAGCAAGAGCAGCTTCACATCCTGCATGTCCTGCTCCCACCACACAAACATCATATTCTTCCGTAACATAAGACATAACACTTTCCTCCTAATATAAAAGAAAAATCTTTCTTCAGAAAATTTTCCTAGGCCGGCAGATTACAAAATAACAAACTGCTATTTTCCCATACAGAATTTTGAAAAAATCTCATTGAGTAAATCCTCTCCTACTGTCTCACCGATAATATTTCCCAACTCTTCATAGGCGCTCATCAAATCTATGGAATAAAAATCCTCCGGCATATTGTCCTCTATGCTTCTCTTTACCATAGTAAGACTTTCCAAGGCAGATTGAAGAGACAATTTCTGCCTTACATTTGTGACACATATCTCATCATTAAAAGAAATCTTTCCTGCAAAAAACATGTCCCGAATTGTCAACTCCAGCTCTTCCAATCCAGATTTATTTTTGATGGAAACAGAAATCAAAGAGTGTTCCATTCCTTTTTCTCCCAAAATCTGTCTCAAATCTCCCTCCGAAGTCACCTGCTCCAAATCCGTCTTATTTAAAAGCACAATCACTTTCTTTTTTTCCAAAAGATTCAAAATTTCTTTGTCATCTTCATCAAAGAAGGTAGAAGAATCCACCATATAGAGAACTAAATCTGCATTCTGTAAACATTCCTTTGACTTATCAACACCAATCTGCTCAATTCTGTCTTTGGTATCACGAATTCCAGCGGTATCTACAATGTTAAGCGTAATTCCATTTAAGTTAATCTGTTCTTCCAAAATGTCACGGGTAGTTCCGGCAATATCTGTCACAATAGCCCTGTCTCTTCCAGACAAAACATTCATAAGAGAAGACTTTCCTGCGTTTGGTTTTCCCACAATTACTGTGTTGATTCCCTCTTTTAATAAAATTCCGTTCTCAGAAGAAGAAAGAAGAATGTGAATAACTTCTGATACATCCAAAATTATTTCCAGTAAATGTTTCCCATATCCCTCTAAGGAAATATGTTCTGGGTCATCCAAAGCTGATTCAATAAAAGCAATTTCATAGAGAATCTTTTCCCTAATCCCTTTTATTTTTTCTTTCATACTTCCCTTAAGCTGGCTCATAGATGACTTTAAGGCAAAATCATTTTTTGCATTGATAAGGTCCATCACAGATTCTGCCTGGGATAAATCAATTCTTCCATTCAAAAAAGCCCTTTTCGTAAATTCTCCCGGTTCCGCAAGTCTGGCTCCATATTTGACTGCCGTCTCTAAAATACGCTGCATCACCAAAATTCCGCCATGACAGTCAATCTCTACTGTGTCCTCTGTAGTATAAGTATTCGGAGATTTCAAAATGAGCACCATCACTTCATCAATCAAAATATCACCGTCAAAAATATAACCATAGTGAACTGTATGACTCTTTGCAATGGATAATTTTTTATCTCTATTTTTAGATTGATATATACTGTCTATAATTTTGAGAGAATCTTTTCCACTGATACGGACAATTCCAATTCCTGAATGAGTCATAGCTGTGGAAATCGCTGCAATAGTATCTTCATTCATACATAAGCTCCTCATATCCAATTTTATATTTTGTATCAAAAGAACCTGCCACATTTTGTGACAGGTACCTTTATGCAAAAATCCATATAACTAATTACTGTTTCTCTTCAGAGTAACCACCACATGCCTGTAAGGCTCTTCTCCTTCGCTGTGGGTATTTACATAACGGTCATTCTGTAAAGCAGAATGAATCACACGTCTCTCAAAAGGATTCATGGGCTCCAAAGAAACAGAATGTTTTGTTCTTTTTACCTTATAGGCAATGTTCTTAGCCAGATTTTCCAGCGTATCTCTTCTTCTCTTCCGATAATCTTCTGTGTCAATTTTAACTTTCACATATTCATTCACTTGCTTTCCAACAGCAAGATTAGTTAAATACTGCAAAGAGTCCAAAGTTTGTCCACGTTTTCCAATCAAAAGGCCCATCTCATCACCTTTTAACTCAACGTCAACATTCTTGCCGTCCTCACTTTTGTTGATGATAATCTCCACATCCATTTCCATTGCCAGAAATACTTGATGCAGGAAATCATGAACATAATCCTCCACATCAGATTTTTTGCGAATCTTGATTACTGCAGGTTTACTTCCAATTCCCAAAAAACCGCCGCTTCCTTTTTCAATTACTTCATATTCAATCTTATCGCTGGTTGTGCCAAGTTTTACGAGACCCTCCGTAATAGCATCATCTACCGTTTTTGCTGATATTTCAATATATTCCATTAAAATTCCCCCTGTATATATCTACTTGTTGTTACGCTCATTGAACTCTTTTACCATATTCGCCTTCTCTAAAAGGCTTCCTTTTTTCGCCATCTTCGCATATTCTTCCGTTTTGCGGATTTTCTCTTCTTTTTCCGCAGTATTCACAGGTTCTGCAATTTTTCTGGTATTAATTCTGGCAGCATTTGCTATCTGATTCTCACGAATTCCTTGTTTCTCTTTTTTCTTCTTTACCTTCTCTTTATTCTTCTCAATAATAGATTCCAAATCTAAATCTTTCATATATTTATTCAAAATCAACTGCTGAATAGAACGAATCACAGAGCCGGCAATCCAGTAAATACCAAGACCTACAGGAAGAGAAAATACCATAAACAGAGAAAATAAAGGCATAAGCGTATTCATTGTTTTCATCTGTTTTGCCATTGCATCGTTATCTCCGCCTGCGGCATTCGCCATATTAGGCATCAATTTTATATTCAATACCTGAGAGCCATAAGAAAACAATGGTATCAAAATCGCTCCAATAATCAAAACAAAATCCTTGTCCCCCCATCCAGTGGTAATCAAATTAACCGGAGAATTGGCAATATTGATACCAAAGAAATTGTTCAAGTGGGACATGGAACTCTCCACAGAACCGATAATATCTGTCAATCCTGCAAAATTCTCTTTCAGCAGCTCCCATCCATGACTTGGAAGAGCATAAAGTACGTCGATAATGGAATTCATGGTAGTGGTAGCATTTTCAAAATCCAATTTAATTCCGCCGCTTACTCCGGACTCTTTCAAAAAAGATTTCATAATGCCCTGATATCCATCCACACTCATAATTTTTTCCACTAAAGGAGTGTAGACATCTTTCACACTGCTGACGTAAGCCGGAATATTTCCAACCACCCGATACATAGCAAGCAGAATCGGAAAGTTAATCAAAAGCTGTGCACAGCTGCCCATTGTGGAAACACCGTACTTTTGATATACCATCTGTGTTTCCTCATTCATTTTCTGTATGGACACCTGGTCCTTTTTATTCTTGTATTTCTCTCTGATAGCGTTGATTTCAGGCTGCATCTCCTGAGACAACCTGGAAAATTTCTGTTGTTTATAGGTCAAGGGAAACATTAAAATATAAATAATGACCGTAAACAGAATGATACAAAGGGCAATATTCTGAATGCCGAACACATCGTTCAAAAAAACATACAGGCCATTCATAATATAACCAATTAATTTTGCAATTGGACCCAATATTTTACCAGGATACTGAGTCAAAATAATTTCTGTCAATACGATAAACCTCCTACGTTATGGAACCGGGTCATATCCGCCTTTTGAAAAGGGATTACATCTCAATATTCTCCATCCGGCTAACAACGAACCTTTCAGCGCACCGTGTTTCTGAATTGCCTCCAGTCCGTAAGTAGAACAGGTGGGATAATAAGGGCACTTTGTAGTCTTTAAAGGCGACAGATATTTTCTATATAAATTAATGAAAGCAATTAATATTTTTTTCAAAATCTCTATCTTCTTTCCTTATTAAAATACGATGAATACCTCCAAGATGCATCAATGCTTTTTCTGTCTCGTGATAAGTTACATTTTTTGCTGCTGCTCTTGCAATAACTACAATATCCAAACCATGATAGAACATTTCTTCCTGTAATCGATAGGCTTCTCTTACTAACCTCGTAATATGATGTCTTATAACACTGTTTCCTACTTTTTTGCTGACTGATATTCCTAATCGGTTCTTTTCTGAATGATTTTCCAAAACATACATTACAAACAAACGATTTGCATAAGATTTTCCATTTTTATATACATTCTGAAAATCAACGTTCTTTTTTAATGATTCCGAAAATTTCATCTGGCACTGATTCTCCAACTAACTCATGTAAGAAGAAAGACCACAAATTTTGTGGCCTAAGCTGATAGTCTTTTTCTTCCTTTTAATCTTCTTGCAGCTAAAACTCTTCTTCCACCTTTAGTGCTCATTCTTGCCCTAAATCCATGAACTTTGGACCTGGACCTCTTTTTTGGCTGATATGTCATTTTCACGGGTCACACACCTCCTCTGTGTTAAAAACATCATGATTCATTATATCAAAAAATCCCCCTAAGTCAATACATTTTGGCACTTTTTTATAAATGTAAGTTATCCACAAGTTATCCACTTTTTCCACTTTTTAAAAAGTTATCCATATTTTGTGGATAACTTGTGGATAACTTTCTAAAACTATGTGAATATTTTTTCTCCCTTCTTCTCTTTTTCCGAGAAATTCAAGGATTATTCCACTGTATATATGTTTATAAGGCAATTACACCATTCTTTTTCCTTCCATTATCCCCTGTACCTATATAAAATTTTAATTGATTATTCGGGCAATTTGCGTTATTATAAAATATGGAGGACTATGAATTTATTAAAAAGGAAGTTTGGAGAATTATATGGAACTTATTTTAGAAAAATGGGAAGAGATTCTCATGACTGTAAAAAAAGAATACGAACTGACAAATGTCTCTTTTGACACCTGGCTGAAACCCTTGATTGTATACAGTATTGAAGAAGTCATTGAAACAAATACTGAAACAAACATTGAGGAAAATAAATTATACTTGTATCTTTTGCTTCCTCCAAATTCGCCGCAATTAGGACTAAATTTTATTACAAAAAATTATACGCTTCCTATTCAAGTGGTTATTGAAGAAATCACGGGTATTAAATATGAAATAAAATTTATTTTACAGGAACAGACAAAAAATATCAAATCTTCTCAAAACAAACAGCCTGAATTGATTCCAAGTATAGAAAAAAGTAATCTGAATCCTAACTATACTTTTGATACCTTCGTAGTTGGTAAAAATAATAAGTTTGCTCATGCTGCCAGCCTCGCTGTATCAGAATCTCCTGGAGAAGTATACAATCCTCTCTATATTTATGGAGGCCCGGGTCTCGGCAAAACGCACCTAATGCAGTCTATCGGCCATTTTATTTTACAACAGAAGCCGGACAAAAAAGTAATCTACGTTACTTCAGAAGAATTTACCAACGAAGTAATCGATTCCATTCGTAACGGAAATGCCTCTGCAATGACAAAACTCCGGGACAAATACCGCACGGTGGATGTGCTTATGATTGACGACGTACAGTTTATTATAGGAAAAGAAAGTACGCAGGAAGAATTCTTCCACACATTCAACGTACTTCACTCTTCCGGCAAACAGATTATTCTTTCTTCTGACAAACCTCCAAAAGAAATGGAAACATTAGAAGAACGCATTCGTTCCCGTTTTGAATGGGGACTATTAGCCGATATCGGATATCCTGACTATGAAACCAGAATGGCTATTTTAAGAAGAAAAGAAGAGATAGATGGATTCCAGCTTAACGATGAAATTTTAGATTACATTGCAATCAACATCAAATCCAATATCCGGGAACTGGAAGGCGCCCTAAACAAACTGCTGGCCTTTTCTAATCTAGAGCATACGGATATTACCATGGAAATTGCAGTGCGGGAACTTCACAACATCATCTCACCAGACAAGCCCAAAGAAGTTACGCCTCAGCTTGTCATTGAAATTGTGGCGGAACACTTCAACATCTCCACAGACCAGATGATTTCAGAAACCCGCAGCAACGATATCGCCAAACCGCGGCAGATTGCCATGTATTTATGTAAAAATATGACTTCTGCTCCTTTGGAAACCATTGGAGCTCTCTTGGGAGGAAGAGACCACTCCACTATCATATACGGAGTCAAAAAAATAACAAAAGAATATCAGAACGATGAAAACTTCCATCATTTGATTGAAACTATTAAGAAAAAAATCAATCCAAACTAACATTTAACGATTAATCTTAACAATTCATCCACATTCTGAAATTTTAAAATAACACACTGCATTTGTACTGAAATATTTATACACAGATTGTCCCAGGTATTTCAAGACGAAACTCACAGATTTTTCTTATAACTTAATGGAGAAAAATCCTTTAAAATTAAGGCTTTTTCCAATTATTCACATACAAACAAGCCTTACTACGAAGAAGATGAATTCTTTAACTATATATTTATCTTTAAGCTCAGGAAGGAGTTATTTACAACATGAAAATAATATGTTCAAAATCAAATCTTTTACACGGCGTCAATATTGTGTCAAAAGCAGTTCCATCCAGAACCACAATGGCTATTCTGGAATGTATTTTAATTGATGCTTCTACTAATGAGATAAAATTGACTGCAAACGATATGGAACTTGGAATTGAGACAAAAATTGAAGGAGAAATTGCAGAACGCGGCGTGATTGCTCTGGATGCAAAAATATTTTTAGAGATTGTAAGAAAACTTCCTGACAATGATGTTACCATTGAGACAGACGCTACCTTTAAAACAATTATCACATGTGAAAAAGCAAAATTCAACATTATTGGAAAATCGGGAGAAGATTTTTCTTATCTCCCCTACATAGAAAGAAACCAGCCGGTTATTCTCTCTCAATTTACATTGAAGGAGGTAATCAGGCAGACGATTTTTTCCATTGCAGACAGCGATACCAATAAATTGATGACAGGGGAATTATTTGAAATTCATGAAAATAAATTAAAAGTGGTATCTTTGGACGGCCATCGTATCTCAATTCGAAATATTGAACTGAAAGAATCTTATGAGGAACACAAAGTTGTAGTTCCAGGAAAGACACTTCAGGAAGTAAGTAAAATTCTTCCGGGAGATACCAATGAAAATGTCAGCATGTTTTTTACAGACAATCACATTGTATTTGAGTTTGGCAGTACAACAGTAATTTCACGTTTGATTGAGGGAGAATATTTCAAAATTGAGCAGATGCTCTCTTCCGATTATGAGACAAAAATTAAGATAAATAAACGGGAGCTCTTAGACTGTATTGACAGGGCAACGCTGCTGGTAAAAGAAGGTGACAAAAAACCAATCATCATGAACGTAACAGACGGCAATATGGAATTGAAAATTAATTCTTTCATTGGCTCCATGAATGAAAATATTGATATTCAAAAAAGTGGAAAGAATATTCTGATTGGATTTAATCCGAAATTTTTTATTGATGCGCTGCGGGTGATTGACGAGGAGGAAGTCACTTTGTATATGGTGAATCCAAAGGCGCCCTGCTTTATCAAAGATGAAGAAGAAAAATTTATTTATTTGATTCTGCCAGTTAATTTTAATGCGGCAGCAAATTAGTTTTATAATTATTGGGGTAGTTTTAGAAACAGATAATTTGCAGAGGTGGTTCTTATGGAAGAAATCAAATTAAAAGATGAGTATATCAAACTGGGTCAGGCGCTGAAGGCTGCAAATTTTGTGGATTCAGGCGTTATGGCAAAGATTGTGGTAAAAAATGGTTTGGTGTCAGTCAACGGGGAAGTGGAATATCAAAGAGGAAAAAAATTGGTAGATGGAGATATTGTTTCCTTTGAGGGGGAAATGATTAAGATTATAAAATGATTTTAAAATCTGTTGCTCTGAGTCATTTTCGCAATTATGATGATTTATATTTGGAATTTGATGAAAAAACAAACATTTTGTATGGGGATAATGCTCAGGGAAAAACAAATATTCTGGAATCTGTTTATGTCAGTGGAACTACAAAGTCTCACAGGGGAAGCAAAGACAAGGAATTGATAAAGTTTGGGGAAGAAGAGGCGCATATCAGAACTCTGGTGAAGAAAAAAGAAAAAGATTATCAGATTGATATGCATATCAAAAAAAGCCGTTCCAAGGGAATTGCTGTGAATAAGATACCAATCAAGAAGGCATCAGAGTTATTTGGAGTTTTAAATATTGTATTTTTTTCTCCGGAAGACTTAAATATAATAAAAAACGGCCCCTCAGAACGAAGGAGATTTCTGGATTTAGAACTTAGCCAGATTGATAAGATTTATCTGTTTCATCTGGCAAATTACAACAGAGTATTGAATCAGAGAAACAAACTGCTGAAAGACATCCATATGAGGTCAGATTTGAGAGATACTCTATCTGTCTGGAATATACAGCTTGTGGAGTATGGGAAAAAAATAATAGAGACACGGAGGAAATTTATTCATCAATTAAATGAGATTGTATATGAAATATATTATGATTTGTCCGGCAGAAAAGAAGAATTGTTATTGAGCTATGAGCCGAATGTTGTAGAAGAACGTTTGGAAGAGGAATTACTTAAAAATCAGGAGAAAGACATAAAATTTGGGATGACTTCTGTGGGTCCTCACAGAGATGATATGTGTTTTCTAATCCATGGTATAGATATCCGCAAATTTGGTTCTCAAGGACAACAGCGAAGCTGTGCGCTGTCTTTAAAACTTTCGGAAATAGAATTGGTGAGAAAATCTGCAAAAGAAACTCCTATTTTGATGTTGGATGATGTTTTGTCAGAATTAGACAGCAGCCGACAAAACTTTTTGTTAAACAGCATTCATGATATTCAAAC